>DASZUY010000339.1:0-11118 GCA_035547495.1 Parafilimonas sp.
TATTTAAGCCAGTCAAAATGGTTAAATCAAATTTTGATTTATACAACAAGTACATCAGCAATTAATGCTATCGAAAAACTTTCATTTGTAAAAAAAGTAATGGCAGTGGCACCAACATCTACAACAACTAAATCCCTCGAAAATAAATTCAATGAAACCATTTCATCCGTTAACAGCAATGCGATTGTAAATAGTACTGCAGCAAATAAATACAACTACGGAAGTTCTTATAACCAGGTACATGTTCATAACGGGGAATTTTTGCACAACAAAGGTTTAAATGGTAACGGAATTACCATTGCAATTATTGATGCTGGTTTTTATCATTACAAAACAATAACTGCATTCGATAGTGCAAGAGCGCACCAGCAATTTTTAGGTGAAAAAGATTTTGTTGATTTTGATAACAGCGTTAATGAAGATGATGCCCACGGCGAATATTGTTTAAGCATAATTGCGTCGGATGTGCCGGGCAAAATGATAGGCACAGCACCGCGCGCAAAATTCTGGTTGCTGAGAAGTGAAAACGTAAATTCAGAATATCCAATAGAAGAACATAATTGGGCTGCTGCTGCTGAATTTGCTGATAGTGTTGGTGCTGATATGATTTCTTCATCGCTTGGTTATAACCAGTTTGATGATCCGCAATTCGATCATACTTATAACGAGTTTTATAAAAATCAAACAATGGTTTCAAGAGCGGCAAACTATGCATCAAAAAAAGGAATGATCGTTACAAACAGTGCCGGCAATGAAGGCAACAGCAGTTGGAAGTATATAATTTTTCCGGCTGATGATGATAAGGTTTGTTCAGTCGCGGCAACAGATACATCGGGCAACATTGCTTCATTCAGCAGCTATGGTTATCCGGGAAAAATAAAACCAAATATTGCTTCCGTTGGTTTGAATACAATTATTTACACTGCAGGTGGAGTTTCATCTGGCAGCGGCACTTCATTTTCAAATCCAAACATCAATGGCTTAATTGCTTGTTTGTGGCAGGGCTTTCGTGAATTTAATAACACAACAATTTTAGATGCGGTTTATCAAAGTGCAAATCGTTATGCAATGCCGGATAACAGGTATGGTTATGGAATTCCTGACATGAAAAAAGCCTACACGATTTTAAAGGAACAGCAAAATACTTTGTTATATGGAACTGAATGGCTGCTTACTTCTTCAACAAATTTTACAAATGCAATTCATGTAAAATTGATTGCACCTGTTGATGGTTATGTTTCTGTTTGTCTTTTGAATTCGAAAAATAAAATTGTGGCGGTGAGAAAATTAATAACAGATGCGCAGGAAGTGTATGAT
The DNA here is from genome assembly GCA_035547495.1 of Parafilimonas sp. Lineage (GTDB taxonomy): Bacteria > Bacteroidota > Bacteroidia > Chitinophagales > Chitinophagaceae > Parafilimonas. The sequence goes on from DASZUY010000339.1 coordinate 1,318, forward strand.
TTTACTTTAAACGACTTAAATAATTTGCCTCAGGGTAAATATACTTTACAATACAGAGACAATTTCAACACAAAAAACATTTCGCTTACTAAATAGTGCTTATCAGTGTTTAAACAACGCCGCAAACATAGTGTCTGCTTTTTTATTATAACCTTTCAGTAATTCGCTTTTAATTAAAGTTAGTTGTAGATATTGCTGAATGAATTCAACCATGTCTTCATTTTCTTTTTTGAAAACAGAACATGTTATGTATAAAAAATAACGCTGCTTATCTAAATATTTGATCGCATTCGAAACAATTCTTTTCTGTAAATTTTGGTAATCATTAATTTTTTCAGGTTGAAACAAATATAATTGCTCAGGCGTTCTGCTCCAGGTTCCACTGCCTGTACAGGGTGCATCGCAAATGATCAGATCAAATTTAAAATTTCCAATTTCCGATTTTGAATTTGTAAGATCTGCAACAAAGGATTTATAGTTTTTAATATTTGCTCTTTTAAATCTTTCTATAAGATTATGAATGATAGATGACCGAACATCTGAAACAGTAAGATTGATGTCTTGTAAAACATCATAAGCTAAAATTGATTTTCCGCCACTGCCTGCACAACAATCCCACGTTTTAATTTCAGATTTCTCATCTGGGATTTCTGATTTTATTATACTTAAAAATTCTTTAATTCTTTGCGAAGAATAATCTTGTATCACAACTTCTTTATCAATCTTAAATATGTCATCAACTTTTGTTGCGTTGGCAACAGCAATACAATCTTCAGTTATTTTTTCAAATGCAATCTGCTGTTGATGCAGTACATTAAAAATATTTTCCTGTTGATGATTTCTTATTCGTAAAAAAACATGTGGTTGTATAAGGTGTGATAAAGCAAAATCAACTTTTTTTAAATCATTGCTTATTTCATCAAACGGAAAAATATCTTCAACCGAAAAACTAAATTGTGATTGAATAAAAGAAATTCTTTGTTCCAGCGCTTCGTCCCATTCTTCAATCCAATCTGAATCATACAAATCTTTCCATCCTCCTGCATTTTCATTACACAAAAAAATTGAAATCTTTAAACGCTCTTCAACCGAAATATTTTTTAAAGCAAATCCTAACCGGTAATAATTGTAACAAGCTTGTGTTATAAATTTTCTGTCTGTAGAACCATGCTTTTTATTTTCTGAAAAATATTTTTTTAGAAAATGAGAAAGTGGAATTGCACCATCGTATTCATTAATAATTTTTATAGCTGTATTAAAGTATGATTGGAAGCGCATAAAACATCACTCAAAAAAAATTTTTACACGTTCATACATCAGTTTGTTTTGCGGAAGCGCATTAAGTGTTGTTCCCCCGGAGAAACGTCGCAAACCAAACAGACCTGCAAGATTGCCTTTATTAATAGCGAGTTCAAGATAACCCGCAGAATTAAACCATGCAAGCCTTTCACCTTGTTCTACTGATGCATAATTTTCGCTGATGTTTTCAATGCCGCCATCATTGCGAACAGGCAATACAATTTTAAATTTTCGTCCTTTGCAATGTTCATCAAATTCTTTTTTGGTGAGATTGATAACAACGTTTTCAAACTGATCAATAAAAATTATCTGGCTATCGATCCAGTCTGGCCCAACCGTAGAACGGAACGGATATTTTTCTTCAAAATCAATAATGGGTTCGGCAATATTTTTTAATGAAGCACCTTGTTCTAAAATTTTCAAAACATCCGCAATAGCTGAAGTAAAATTTAAAACGCCTTTATTGTTTTGATTTTTTATTTCAACAGAAAAAACTTCTGCAGGTTTTTCGCCTGCGATCATAGTTATTATTCCGTTATCAGGGCAAATAATAAATTGATTTTTATATGGTGCAATTAATAAATGTGAAGGCTTTTTATCAAACAAATTAATAATTACAACATGAAAACTTGCAGCCGGATAAAATGAAAAGGCATTTGAACAAACATAAGCAGCATGCAAATAATTATTGGCAATAAGCTGGTGTGTAATATCAATTATTGAAGCAGAAGGTATTGCCTGTAAAAGCTGTCCCTTAATTGCGCCTACAACGTAGTCGCCCTGACCAATATCTGTTGAAAGAGTTACAATGGGCATGCAATGCAAAAAAAAGACAATTGTTTATTTTACTAAAACTCCGTTTTTAAAAAAGAATTTGTGAACCATTTTATCTGCAAATGAAGGTAAAAAGCGATTTAATAAAACAGTTTCTTTTCCCTGCCTTGTAAGCACCAATGTTCGTTTGCGTTTTTCAATCGCTGTTAATATATGCGAGGCACATTCTTCAGGACTCATTAAAATATTTTCATTTAACGGTGTTTCGCCTTGCGGCACAGAATTTTTATTAAGTGCTGCATTTCGAATATTTGATCTTGTAAAGCCGGGACAAACCCACATAACGTTCACGCCTGAATCCATCAGTTCCGTTCGTATGGCTTCCATCCAGCCCTGCAATGCAAACTTTGAAGCAGAATATCCGCTGCGGCCTGGTAAACCTCTGTAGCCTGCAACAGAAGAAATTCCAACAACAGTGCCTTTTTGATTTATTAAATAAGGCAGCGCATACTTTGTACAATAAACAGCGCCCCAAAAATTTGTGTCCATCACTTTATGTAAAGTATCCAGCGAAGTTTCGCTAAACAATGCACGCATTGAAATGCCGGCATTGTTAATTAACACATCAAGCTTGCCATAATTTTTGATTGTTTGCGCTATAAGTTGTTTGCATTCACTCTCACTACTTACGTCGGTTGATAAGGCTATCAACGGTTTGCCTGCATAAATAGTTTGCAACTGATATAGCTTATCATAATTGCGCCCGCAGGCAACAACTTTTGCTCCCTGGCGCATTAATGCATTAACCAAAGCCTTTCCAATACCATCCGTTCCACCGGTAACCAATACTACTTTATCTGTAAACCACGCCATTTATTTTTGTGTTTGTGCAAATCTACTTATTAAAAAATTTTTGTTGAATGTTTATAACACATGCATAAAACAATTTTTAAAGTTTGGAGCAATAGCATTTTCGGTTATTTTTGCACTCCCAAAAAATTAGTGAATAGTTTCAATGGGTTGATCTCGTAGCTCAGCTGGTAGAGCACAACACTTTTAATGTTGGGGTCTTGGGTTCGAATCCCAACGGGATCACAGAAGAAAGATTGACTTTAAGGTCAATCTTTTTTTATTACTAACTTCTCTCCTTTGCCGGATTTCTTTGGCATACCAGGCTGCAGCGTTTATCTATTGCGCCAGTTATTGCTGCAATACTTCAACATTCATCAATCCATACATATCTTCATAGTTTAGATTTTCTACAAAATCTCCATCTACATTGCCGCGCTAAAAACGCAAAACAATAAAGAAAGAATTAGTGAAAACCTTTTTCGTTACTTATAAAAATCCCATCACAGTTCTTATTGTCATCATCTTGCTTGGTGGTTTGTTTGCCTATTCAAAAATGCAAACTGCGTTGTTTCCTGAGATCACTTTTCCTAAAATAAAAATTATTGCAGATGCAGGTCAGCAGCCGGTTGATAAAATGATGATTACGGTAACGCGTCAACTGGAAAATGCAGTTAAACAAGTTCCCGATCTGCAGAACATTCGCAGTATTACAAGTCGCGGCAGTTGTGAAATATCCGCTTTTTTAAACTGGAATGCGAATGTTGATTTAGCGCAGCAGCGCATTCAATCTAAAATTGATGAAGCACAGGATCAGTTACCACCCAACGTGAATATAACAATCGAAAGAATGAATCCATCTATTCTTCCCGTAATGGGTTATTCGTTGGAAAGTCATACACGTTCTCCTATTGAAATGAAAATGCTGGCGATGTACACCATTAAGCCGTATTTATCAAGAGTTACCGGTGTTTCTGAAGTGCGTGTGATTGGTGGCAAAACAAAGGAATATGATGTTATGCTGAATCAGCAAAAAATGAATGCGCTCAGCATAACGCCTGCAATGGTGAGCAATGTGATCGGTCAAAATAATATCATTCAAAGCAATGGTTATTTAAATGATTACCGGCAGATGTATTTAACCATTACAGATGCATCGGTGAGTTCGCTGGAGCAACTACAAAATATTGTTGTAAGCAATAACAACAAACGCATAACGCTGCTAAAAGATATTGCTGATGTAAGTATTCAAAATGCAAAAAATTATGTAAAGATCAATGCAAATGGACATGAAAGCGTGTTGCTTGCCATCGTTAAACAACCTAATGCAAATTTGGTTGACTTATCAACCCAAATGAAAAAGCAGGTTGCAGACCTGCAAAAAATTTTACCGAAAGATGTTACCATCAAACCATATTATATACAGGCAGATTTTGTAAACGATGCTATAAAAAGTGTTACTGATAGTTTATGGATTGGATTGGCATTAGCGATTTTTGTTGCCATTCTTTTTTTACGATCATTCAAAGCAAGCAGCGTAATACTTGTTACAATTCCCGTTACATTATTGCTTACAATAATTGTGTTATATGCAACAGGACAAACATTAAACATAATGACACTCGGCGCAATTGCTGCAGCCATCGGTTTAATTATAGATGATGCCATTGTTGTTGTTGAACAAATCCATCGCACACATGAAGAACATCCTGATGAATCATCACTCGTGTTAGTACAAAAAGCAATAAAATATTTGTTTCCTGCAATGGTAAGTTCATCGCTCAGCACCATTGTAATTTTTCTTCCGTTTAAATTAATGAGTGGTGTTGCCGGCGCCTATTTTACAGTGCTTACAAACACAATGCTCATTACATTAGTGTGTTCCTTCTTTGTAACTTGGTTAGCATTACCTGTTATTTATATTCTGTTTTCAAGAGAGTCAAAAACTAAAAAACAACAATCAAAACATAAGGCGCACGCAGTAAAAAAGCAACCCTGGGTTTCATTCTTCATCAATCATTCATACATCAGTTTTTTATTTATTGGGGTGTTGATTGGTTCCATCATTCTAATTTATCCAAATCTTGAAACAGGTTTTTTGCCCGATATGGATGAAGGAAGTATTGTGCTTGATTATACTTCGCCGCCGGGCACATCGCTTGCGGAAACAGATCGCATGTTACAGGAAGCTGAAAAAGAAATTATAAAAGTTCCCGAAGTGCAGGCATATTCAAGACGCACAGGAACTGAAATGGGGTTTTTTATTACTGAACCAAACAGCGGTGATTATTTAATTCAATTAAAGAAAGACAGAAAACGAAGCACCGATGATGTGATTGCGGATATTCGCCAGCGCATTGAAAGCACACAACCTGCACTGCGTGTAGATTTTGGGCAGGTGATTGGAGATATGTTGGGTGATTTGATGACATCTGTTCAACCGATTGAAGTAAAGATCTTTGGCAATGATGAAAATACTTTGCATACATTATCAGAACAGGTTGCTGATATTGTTGACAGTGTAAAAGGTACTGCCGATGTTTTTGATGGAATCACAATAACAGGTCCAACAATAAATGTGTTACCTAATTATATAAACCTTGCGCAGTTCGGAATAACACCATCAGATTTTCAATCGCAATTACAAACTGCTGTTGAAGGAAATGTTGTGGGAAGTGTATATGATAAAGACCAGCAAACCGATGTGCGCATTATGTATGCAGGAAACAACACACGCAGTTTAAATGAAATGAAACAAATGCAGATTTTTTTACCGAACGGTCAATTAAAATCAATCACATCACTTGCTGAAATTACGCCTGACTCCGGGCAGGCAGAAATAGACCGCGAAGATCTGCAGAACATGGGCGTTGTTGAGGCAAGATTAGATAATCGTGATTTAGGAAGTGCCATAAAAGAAATTCAACAAAAAGTTTCTCAAAAAATTTCTTTGCCGCAAGGTTACAGTATTGAATATGGCGGCGATTATGCAGCACAGCAACAATCATTTCATGAATTGCTTATCATTTTAATTTCATCAAGTTTGCTGGTGTTTGGTGTAATACTTTTTATGTTTAAAGATTATCGCATCGCGCTTATTATTTTACTGATTGCTGTACTTGGTATTTCAGGAAGTTTCATGGCGTTATATTTTACAGGCACACCATTAAATGTTGGCAGTTACACAGGCTTAATTATGATCGTTGGAATTATTGGCGAAAATGCCATCTTCACTTTTTTACAATTCAAAGAATCTTTTAAAGAAACAAACAATGCAGATGATGCAGTGATCTATGCAATCTCAACTCGTCTTCGCCCAAAATTAATGACAGCACTTGGCGCTATCATTGCACTTACACCAATAGCTTTAGGTATTGGAACAGGAGCTCAATTACATCAACCGCTCGCAATAGCCGTTATTGGAGGTTTTATAATTGCATTACCATTATTGTTAGTTGTTTTACCAACATTTATCCGTCTTATTTATAAAGGAAAGCAATACCAGGCAGAAAATATATAAGCCGTTCTATCATAAATCTTCTTATTAACTTATACTCATTACCTGAACACAAAATCACAGGATTGCAATACGCCATTTCTACAAAATTTCTTTTAAAAGGAAGACAATTGAACGTCATTATTTATCACAACTCTTCCGGCTGGTGTGTACAAGTGATAAACATTATATAGCCAAATATGAAAATGGGTGAAATAATAATCACTGTAATAATGCCAGACAATAAAAATGCGGTTTAAAAACTGTTTCCTGTATTCAATAGCACTTATGGTACAGAGTTTGAATCCATAAATGTTTATGTCTGTTATTTATAAGAATATCTCCGGCACTTCAATCATCTCCGTCAATTATTATTAATTTTTTATTTTAATTAATGAAAAAGCTTTTTCCATTTGCGCTTATCCTGATCACGCTAATTGCAATGTCGGGCATTGCTTCAGCTCAAAAAGTCACATCTCACGATTCAAGTTTTTATAAAACGTATCCTAATCTATTTATGGGTCGTGTTTATTTCACGCAGAAGTACGATGACCTAACCTTTCGATCATTAGATAATGGCAGTGATTTAAAATATTCCACTAATGGAAAACTGGGGTTTGGTATCGGCGCTACTTATAAAAACCTTACACTAAATATCGCTTACGGTTTTAATTTTTTAAACAATAACGAAGATCGCGGCAAAACGAGCGGCTTCGATTTTCAATTACATATTTTTCCAAATAAGTGGGCAATAGATGCAGCTCTTACCGCATATAAAGGCGCTTACACTTTGCCAAAAGGATATGGTGCAGCAAATAATAATAGCTATTATTATCGGAATGATGTAAAAATGGATCTTTTTGGTTTATCTGCTTATCGTGTTACTAATTCAAAAAGGTTTTCTTACAGGGCTGCAATGGTACAAAATGAATGGCAAAGAAAATCAGCCGGTACACTATTATACGGAGGCGGGATATATTATGGATTAACAAAAGGCGATAGTTCGCTTGTACCTGCAAAAATTGCTGATGAATTACCACAAGCCGGCATTAATAACATTCATTTTATAACTGTTGGTCCGGGAATCGGATATGCATATACAGCTGTTATTGCGCAGCATTTTTTTGTTACTGCATCCCTCGTTGGTAATCTCAACATAAACTTTACAACGGAACAAAATTCTGAAGCAAGTACGAACAAAATAAGCATAGAACCTATGGGTATTTACAAAGGTGCGATTGGCTACAACGGCAATGTTTGGAGTGTTGCTGCAATAATTGGTGGTAATGCATTATTGTTTAAAGGCAGTTCTTCTGATAATGCATATTTTCAATCAACAGGACAATATAAATTGTTTATCGCAAAAAAAATTTTGCTGAAACCGGCAAAAAAATAATCGTAGTAATTACTTATTTCGTATTCACCTTCACTTTCGCAGTATCACTTAATCCATAATTTCCGGTAAGAACAATTTTATCTGAATCGTTTAACGGCGGTTCAACAATCTGTATGCTATCATTATTTTCAATACCCTTTTTTATATCTGTTTTTACTGCAGTGCTATCATTTATCAATTTCATTATCCAAAATTGTGTTTGCTCTTCATTGCTAAGCACAGCAGCTTTTGGCAATAAGGTTACATTGTTTAATTGCTGTTTCGTTAATTCAACCTTTGCAATTAAATTTTCGGGTATTAATTTATTGGTGTTTACTTTAATGATATAACGTTGTGTTTGCGCTGCTGAATCAACTGATGGCAATGCTGACTGTACATATCCATCCAATACAGTACTATCGGCAAGGTGCAATAACAATATTTTATTTTGAGCGAGATATGGTTTTAATTCGTAAGGTAAATCCAATAAAAAAGCAAAACTTGACTTATCTGTTATTTCAGCAAGTTGTTCGCCATCCTGTACATAACTTCCTGCCGTGTAAGTTAGCTGTGTTATATAACCACTGATGGGCGATTTAATTTTTGTAACCCCTTCAAAATGCAATGAGGTATCGAGATTGTTTATTGTATTGCCTAAAGCAGCCGCCTCTTTTGTTTTAATGGTAAACAGTGTTTGCCCTTTGCTAACATAATCACCCACCTTAATGCCTGAAGATTGCAAATAACCAATAGCATTAGATGTGACAAATGTTTTTAGCAAAAAAGCTGAAGTTGCATTCAATTCAACTTTTTCTGTTATGCTGCTTTGCGCAGGATGTGTAATCGTAACCTGGCTTACCACATCTTCAGGAGCAACATCTTCATCAGCACTGTCTCCTCCATTGTTTTTACACGACTGCAAAAAATTCAACAACAAAAAGAAAGATATTATGTGTATTAATTTATTCATTGTTTATTCCAATAATTAATTTGAGTGATAACCTGAAATTGCTTTATAATATTTTGTGTGATGGTATTTTCTGCATTTAGATAATTACTGATAGCAATAATATAATCTGCGATATGCACATCACCCGTAACAAGCAGCTTACGGTTTGCATCCATTAACGTGCGAACATATTTTAGCTGATCGTTTGTTTCATTTATAATTTGATTGGTTGTTTGTAATTGTTGCGAAAGCTGTGCAACCTGTTGCTGATATTGACTTGTATAGAAATCGCGATTGCTGATGCGTGTTCGCTCAAGAATGTCTAACCGCTGGTATTGCAGTTTACGCTGGTTACCATCATAAATTGGAATAGTAAGATTAATGGCGGCGCTCATGCCAAAATTTTTATACGGTACATAAGTTAAAGACGACACATAACCTCCATCAGCAGTAAAAGATAATCTTGGTTTATAGGCAAGACCAATTTGCTGTGATGCGTTTTTTAATAATAAACTATCAGTTAGAAATTTTTTATAGAAAATAGAACTGTTATAATCAGGCAATTGTTGCAAAGCAATGTGTGGCGAATCTAATGGCGTAAAAGAAGTATCAACCAATCCACATAAATAATTCAAGGTTGCGTAATCATTTTGATATTGTTGTTTTGCCAGCGTTATTGCAAGATGTTGTTGTTGCAGCGTAACTAAAAATGTAAGATAGTCTGTTTGTCGATATACACTTGCCTGTGTAAGCTTTTTTAAAATGGTATCTTCTGTTGAAAGCAAATTATAGATTTCATTATTGAAACTAAATTGCCGCCAGCTTCCGTATGCCGCAATGTAAGCAGCAGTAATTGTACGCCGCAGATCCTGTTCTGTTATTCTTCCCGCAATAGATATTGAATCATTCAGCAACTGAATTCCATTGAACTGAATTTGTAAATTCCTTTTACCAACAAATGTTTTGGTTGCACTTATCTGTTCATTAAAATTTCTGATGTTGGTAATGATCTCATCGTAACCATAGCCATGTATAATAGGTGCATAAGAGTTATTGCTG
>DASZUY010000340.1:0-41213 GCA_035547495.1 Parafilimonas sp.
TTTTACGATCGTGTTGTTAAATAACCGCATGATAAAAATCAATTCAACAGAACATGATGTTAATTTTAATGTTGGCGAGAAAGTTGAGATTGTTTATAAAAATGCAGTGCCGGTAATTCGTAAATTGTGAAAGATGATTAAGGATAAATTTGACAGGGAACATAATTATTTGCGGATATCACTTACTGATAATTGCAACCTGCGTTGCTTTTATTGTATGCCTGAAGAAGATTATGATTTTACGCCTGCATCGCATTTAATGAAGCCCGATGAAATTGAAACCTTGTCAAAGATTTTTGTTGAAGCAGGTGTAACGAAAATAAGATTAACAGGCGGTGAACCATTAGTTAGAAAAGATGCAGCAAATATTATTTTATCGTTGTCGAAATTACCTGTTGAATTAACGCTCACAACCAATGCAACGCGCTTGCAAGATTTTATTAACGTGTTTAAAGAAGCAAACATCAAATCAATTAACGTTAGTCTTGATACGCTGCAACCGGATAAATTTTTATTGGTAACAAGACGTGATTTGTTTCATCGTATTCGCAGCAATATTGAATTGTTGCTGCATCACCAGTTTAAAGTGAAAATAAATATGGTGGTGATGAAAGGTTTTAATGATAATGAAATAAATGATTTCATTGCCTGGACAATGCATAATCCTATTGAAGTTCGTTTTATTGAATTTATGCCGTTTAGCGGCAATCGTTGGACGGGCAATAAAGTTGTTTCATTAAATGAGATGTTAGAAACAATCAATCAGCAATATTCCTTTCTTCCACTGCACAACGAAAAGCACGATACGGCAAAACATTTTATGGTGCCCGGTCATATTGGTTCGTTTGCTGTTATTAGCACAATGAGTTCTCCGTTTTGCAGTGGTTGTAATCGTATGCGTTTAACAGCAGATGGTAAGATGAAGAATTGTTTATTCTCAAAAAATGAAACCAATTTATTGAACGCTTTAAGAAATGGTGAAGATGTTGCAAAACTTATTCATGAAAATATTACGATGAAAGCAAAAGAGCTGGGCGGACAGTTTAGTGTTGATGATGTGAATGCAAACGAAATTGAAAACCGCAGTATGATTACAATTGGAGGTTAATATGATTTCGGTTGATGAAGCAAAGCAATTGATAAAAGATAATGTTGAAGTTTCGCCTTCAATAAAGCTTGCATTAAAAGATGCCGTTGGTCTTGTTTTAGCAGAAGATGTCTACTCAAAAATTGATTTTCCGCCGTTCAACCAGTCGAATGTTGATGGTTATGCAATTGCTTTTAAAGATGCAAATGAGCAATTAATTATAAATGGCATTTCCGCGGCTGGTAATAATGAAAATAGAACACTATTATCAAACCATGCAATGCGCATATTTACCGGAGCGCCGGTGCCTGAAAATGCAGATACAGTAGTGATGCAGGAAAAAGTTATTGTAGAAAATGATACATTAACAATTGAAGATGATAAGCTGAAGCAAGGCGTAAATTTTCGTGCAAAAGGAAAAGATATTAAACAAGGAAGTCTTGCTTTACATAAAAATGAATTATTAACAGCAGGTGCAGTTGGATTTTTAACGGCATTAGGATTAACTGAAGTTAATGTGTATGCGAAGCCATCTATCAGCATTATTATAACAGGTAACGAATTACAACAGCCGGGAAAAAATTTGCAATATGGACAAGTGTATGAAGCAAATTCATTCATGTTGAAAGCGGCTTTAAATCAATTGCATTTTAATGATGTTGAAGTATATCATGTTGATGATAATTTGGAAAGATTAACATCAACTTTAAATAATGCGTTGAATAAAACCGATATGGTGTTGTTATGCGGCGGTATTAGTGTTGGCGATTATGATTTTGTGTTACGGGCTTCAATGAATTGTGATGTTGAAAAAATTTTTCATAAAGTAAAACAAAGACCGGGCAAGCCTTTATATTTCGGAAAGAAAGAAAAAAAACTGGTGTTCGGTTTGCCGGGTAATCCGTCTTCTGTGCTCACTTGTTTTTATGAATACGTTGTTGACGCATTAGGCATGATAATGAAGAAAAAAGGTTTTATCAAAATTGCAAAAGCAGTTTTGCAAAATGAGTATACAAAAATTGATGGCTTAACTTTCTTTTTAAAAGGTTGGTTAGAAAATGATGCTGTAACAGTTTTAGATGCACAGGAAAGTTATCGGCTGAGTTCTTATGCAAAAGCAAATTGTTTAATTGAATTGGATGAGAACCGCACAACTTATAAAGCAGGTGAAAAAGTTGAAGTGCATATTTTTTAATTAAGGTTTAATAATTAAAAATTAATAATGAAGTTGAAAGTGTTTGGACAGTTGGTTGATTTAATTGGAAGCAATTGTATTGAAGTTATTGATGTGAATGATACAGATAAGCTCATTCAACAACTACAATCAAAATATCCGTTGCTAAAAAATTCAAAATATAGAGTTGCAGTAAACAGGAATATCATTCAATCAAACACCATATTGAAACAAGATGCAGAAATAGCTTTACTGCCACCTTTCTCCGGAGGATAATGAATCGGGATAAAAAATATGAACGTTACGAGCGGCAAATCAGTTTAAAAGAATTTGGAATTGCTGCACAACAAAAATTGTTGCAGGCAAAAGTGTTGGTTGTTGGTGCCGGTGGTTTAGGTTGTTCTGCCTTGCAATATCTTGTTGCCGCTGGTGTTGGTACAATTGGTATAGCAGATTACGATGTGGTTGCATTAAGCAATTTACATCGGCAGGTTTTGTATAGTGTTGATGATGTTGGTTTATTTAAAGCCGATGTTTCAGCAAAAAAATTAAGACGATTAAATGATAAGATAAATATTATATCATACAATCAAAGATTAACAAATAAGAACGCTTTAGCAATCATCAAGCATTTTGATATTGTGATTGATGGTACCGACAATTTTTCTACGCGTTATATGATTAATGATGCCTGTGTGTTATTGACTAAGCCGTTAGTATATGCAGCTATTTCAAAATTTGAAGGACAAGTTGCGATATTTAATGTAAAGCAAAATGGAAATGAAACGGCTATAAGTTACCGTGATTTATTTCCAACGCCGCCAAAAGATGATGAAGTTTTAAACTGCGCTGATGCCGGTGTGCTGGGCATATTGCCCGGTATTATTGGAACAATGCAGGCGAATGAAACGATCAAACTTATTACAGGAATTGGTAAACCGTTGATTGATGCAATGCTCACATATAACGCATTAGATAATAGTGTTTATGAGTTTACTTTATCGTTGAATATAGAAGCGCAGCAATGGATTCCAAAAGATGAAGATGCTTTTTTGAGAATGGATTATGATTGGTTGTGCTCGGCTGAGATTAATAAAGTTTTTGAAATTGATATTGCCGATTTTGATAAATTAATTAATGATAGCAACACAATTATAATTGATGTGCGTGAAGAAGATGAACAACCATTTGTTGATGCATTTAAACATTTGCGAATTTCAGCAGGCGAATTAAAGAACAATGTGTCATTACTTGAAAAAGATAACATAGTGGTGTTTTGTCAATCAGGAAAAAGAAGTTTAAAAGCTGCTTTGTTATTAAAAGAATTTTTTAATGATAAACATATCTATAGTTTGAAAGGTGGCATCACTGAATGGAAAAAACAGCATGCATTGCAAACTGATGAAAAATAATTTTGCCATTGACAACCTATAGCGTTCATACCGCATTCTAAAAAAATAATAAAAAATAAGAAGGTGAAAAATATTTTTCTTGATGGCGCAATTTCCGCACAGTTTATTACAGAACAAATTGCAAAGCACGCTACGAAAACAGGTATTGGTGCGCATAATATTTTTCTTGGCCAGGTACGTGCTGATGTGCTGAATGATAAAGTTGTTGCGGCGATTGATTATACAACGTATAAAGAAATGGCGCTGGAAAAAATGCATATAATTCGCGAAGCGATTTTTGCGAAATATGATTTGACCTGCATGCATGTGTATCACAGTTTAGGTACAGTGAAAGTTGGTGAAATAAGTTTGTTTGTGTTCACATCTTCAAAACACAGACGTGCTGCAATTGATGCCTGTAACGAAATGGTTGAACGCATCAAAAACGAATTACCTGTTTGGGGAAAAGAGATTTTTGAAGACGAAACATATACCTGGAAAGTGAATAATTAATTATGGTAAATATTACGCATAAACAAAACAGCTTGCGAAAAGCAATTGCAAGCGCATTGGTGAAAGTTTCATCGCAACTAACAATCGATGCTATTAAAGATAAACTGGTGCCAAAAGGTGATGTTTTTGAATTCTCCAGAGCTGCAGGTTTATTGGCTATTAAAAAGACGAGTGATGTAATTCCTGACTGCCACCCTTTGCCGGTTGAATTTGCTGCGATAACTTTTTCAATTAATGAATTGACTGTTATTATAAATGTTGAAGTGCATGCTATTTATAAAACCGGTGTTGAAGTGGAAGCAATGCATGGCGCATCTGTTGTTGCTTTGGTAATGTATGATATGCTGAAGCCGATTGATAAGCATGTTGAAATTTCGAGCATAAAGCTGGAAAGCAAATCTGGTGGTAAAACAGATTTGAAAATAAATGTTGATTATTTAAAATGTGCTGTTGTTGTTTGTTCTGATTCTATATCGAAAGGAGAGAAGGAAGATAAAAGTGGAAAAAAAATTATCGGGCGTTTACAACAACTGCAAATCGGAACAAACAGTTACATAATCGTTGCTGATGACATTGACGCCATTCAATCAGCTTTAAAAAAGTATGTTGCTGATAAATTTGATTTGGTTTTATTTACCGGCGGCACCGGACTATCTCAACGCGATAATACACCTGAAGCCATAAAGCCTTTACTTGAAAAAGAAATTCCTGGTATAAGTGAAGTTGCAAGAAGTTATGGCCAACAACGTATGCCTTATGCAATGCTTTCCAGAAGTGTTGCAGGGTTTATTCAAAATACATTAGTGATCACAATGCCGGGCTCTGTACGGGGTGTTGAAGAAACAATGGATGCTTTGTTTCCACAAGTATTGCATTTGTTTGAACTGAGAAAATAAATATTGGCATTCATTCTAAGGGAGCTATCAAATTTCTTTGCTACATGTTGTTTTCATAAATCGAACTAAATTCTGTTATATCTCTGCGAGCTTCTTTATTTTTATCTCAAAAATTATCATGGAAGTTTTAGGTATTGGTTCGCGCATTAATCATCCTTCATTTGGAAAAGGTGTTGTAATAAGATTGCATAAAAACAAATATGATGTTTGTTTTATTGAACAGGGCGTTCAACCTGTGTCAAGAAATTTTGAAGTGGAAGTAATTGAAAGAATCGAGCCTGAATATAACGTAAGTTTTAGTGAGGCCGAAGATGCATTGATAAAAATTTTAAGAACATGGAGTGATATAACAGAGATTGTTCCGTTGGGAGAAAAATGGAAGAACGGTGTTATGGTTTTAAAGCCAGGCGATACAGCACTAAAAGAAAAAGAAGTGCCGATTGAAGTTTTCTTTCATAAGATAGTTATGTTGCGGGACAGGTTACGTGTAATGGAACAACGTATCAACGCGCACAAGATGCTTACCGATGAAGATAAAATTGATTTGCAGCAATACATCACACGCATTTACGGAAGTCTTACAACCTTCAATGTTTTATTCAAACATCAAACAGATCAATTTATAGGAGAGAAGAGTTAGGCAATTAAAATTTCAACTCTGTTGGCAAATATTTAGCAACTAAATCTTCATAATAAGGTTTCAATTCTTTCCAGTTTGGTGGCGTTGGATTTTTTGAATACAGATCATACGGGTTAAACAATTTTACCCACTTCAACATTTTGCGATCGTGTTCGTCTAACAAATGATCATAAGCACCTTCTTTATGCCATGGATAAAATGAATGATAACGCAACATGTACAAACCTTCTTCAGGTAAGCTATCTTTTGCAATGTGATAAACATATTCATCATGACCCCAACTCATAGTTACATTACGTAATCCACAATTCGGTTCGTACACGCCAAATTTTGTGTTGAAACGTTCATCAGAATAATCAGGATTATTTTTAAAGAATTCAGGATAGACAATCTTATCTGAGTAAGCGCAACCGACGGGGAAAGTATCGCCAACAACGGCCCATTGAGGTTCACCAAATAGACACAAAACTTTGCCCATATCATGCAACAAACCAACACAAACCATCCAATCTGGATGACCATCATTTCTTATAGCTTCAGCCGTTTGTAATAAATGTTGAAACTGATCCAAATCCGTATCAGGATCTGAATCATCAACCAACTGGTTCAAAAATTGAAATGCATCCCAAACCGGCATTTTCTTTTTATCAAACTTTAAATAATCAGCACGTTTCTGTTGCACAAAATCATAGGTTTGATACGTATGATTTAACCGATAAAATTCTTTCACCGTATCTCTTCCCGGCTCTTCATAATTTCTGTATGCTTCCGTTGATTTTGAGGTAGCGATTTGTTCAGGATCAGGATAACGTTTCAATAAATCATCTTCCCATTCATCTAAACTTTCTAACGGATTAATTTCTTTTGTTGTAAACTGATTATTTGAAGCTGTGTTCATGACAAGAATTTTATGGAATAAAGTTATTGAAATAAACAATAAGACCTCATCCCAACCCTTCTCCGAAGGAGAAGGGCAAGAAGCAATTAATAATGATTATATGATTTAAATTATTACGTTCTAAGAAGTCCTCTCTTCGGAGAGGATTTAGGTGAGGTCTTCTTATATTGTGCCATCAACGAAACTTGCGCTACATGAAATTGCATTTTGCCGATTATCTTATCATCATCGTTTACTTCGCATTTGTTATAACAGTTGGCTTTGTTATCAAAAGAAAAATTAAAAGCAGCAACGATTTTCTTTCAAGCGGCAGGAATATTCCTTTATGGATAACAAGCCTTGCGTTTATATCTGCAAATCTCGGCGCGCAGGAAGTATTGGGCATGGTAGCAAGCGGCGCTAAGTATGGTATAATGACCGTGCATTTTTATTGGGTCGGCGCCATATTCGCCATGGTATTTTTAGCAGTGTTTATGATGCCATTTTATTACGGCAGCAAAGCACGCAGCGTGCCCGACTATTTATCTATGCGCTTTGATGAAAAAACACGTGGATTGAATGCCGTTTCTTTTGCAGTGATGACCGTTTTTTCTTCAGGTATTTCTTTGTATGCTTTGGCAAAATTGTTAGAAGTGATTTTACATTGGGATTTCGATGTGTCCATTTGGTTAGCTGCCGGCATTGTGATGATATATACTTTTTTAGGTGGATTGACAAGCGCTGTATATAATGAAGTTTTGCAATTCTTTTTAATTGTTCTTGGTTTATCGCCACTGGTTGTTGTTGCATTGCACGATGCCGGCGGATGGAGTACAATTAAAGCAAACCTTGCACCACAGCTTACACATGCTTGGAAATATATGGGTAAGGCTGATGAAAACCCAATGGGTATAAATTTTATGTCGCTGATTTTTGGTTTGGGTTTCGTGATGTCATTCGGATATTGGTGTACAGATTTCTTGGTGGTTCAACGCGCAATGATTGCACGCAATATGGGCGATGCACAGCGCACCCCTGTAGTTGCTGCCTTACCAAAAATGTTGATGCCTTTAATTGTAGTGTTGCCGGGTGTTATCGCCATCGCTTTAATGCAGCCGGCTTTACAAAGCAAAGGTTATTCTATACCAACAAATGCCAGCGGACAATTAGATTATACGATGACGTTGCCTTCGCTCATTGCACATTATTATCCAAGCGGTTTATTAGGTGTTGGCATTACTGCGCTGATTGCATCTTTCATGAGTGGCATGGCTGGCAATGTAACGGCATTTAATTCTGTGTTCACGTATGATATCTATCAATCTTATTTTGTAAAACATAAATCAGATAAGCATTATTTGTGGGTCGGAAAATTTGTAACGGTTGCAGGTATTTTAATTTCAATTGCAACTGCGTATGTTGCCAAGAGCTTTAATAACATCAATGATTTTCTGCAACTGGTTTTCAGTTTTGTAAACGGTCCTTTATTCGCAACATTTTTATTAGGCATGTTTTGGAAACGTACAACGAGCAATGGTGCTTTCTTTGGTTTGCTTGCAGGAACAATTGCGGCTGCTTTAACGCATGGATTAACGATTGCAGAAGGTAAAGGCGGGTGGATTGCTCCAATGTTTGAAATTAAAAGTGGAATGGGACAGGCGTTTATTGTTGCATCTGTTTCATGGATTGCAAACTTCTGCACCACAATCATTGTAAGCCTGTTCACCAAACCAAAACCAGATGAAGCATTAAAAGGTTTGGTGTATTCATTAACGGAGAAACCGAAATATCATGAACAAAAATGGTATTTACGCGTTGCGCCATTAGCCATTTTGTTATTGGTCATCACTATTATTCTAAATTTAATTTTCTTCTAAATAATTATTATGCAAAAAAGATTCACAGAACTCAGTTTTATTATTGGTTCATTTTTTTTAATTGCATCACTCATATTATTGATTGGTTATTTTACAAGCAGTTTATTACATGCAGATTTAAACATGTACGCCGGTATTGCATTTTTAATTTTTGGATTGATGATGATTTTACTAACTCCGAAAACCAAAAAAGTAAATTAATATGGAAGTTTTTGTTGCTGATAATTATGAATTAATGTCGAAGCAAGCCGCTGATGCAATTGCAGAAATATTAAAGAATGAAACAACACCTTTAGTTTGTGTGCCTTCAGGTGATTCACCAAAAGGATTATTTAAAGAATGGCAAACGCAGCAAGAGAAAAAAATGATTGATGTACACAATTGGTTTTTTCTTGGTTTGGATGAATGGATTGGTTTGGGCGCGGATGATGAAGGCAGTTGCCGTTATATGCTGAACAGGGATTTATTTCATCCTTTGAAAATTGATAAAGAAAAGATCTGCTGCTTCAATGGAAAGACAAACGATACAGATGCAGAATGCAATCGCGTGGAAAATTATATTAAACAACATAACGGAATTGATATTGCCGTTGTTGGTTTAGGAATGAATGGTCATATTGGTTTGAACGAACCCGGCACATCGCCTGAACTTTATTCGCATGTTTCAACAATTCATCCGGTAACAAAATCGGTCGGACAAAAATATTTTTCATCACCAACACAATTAACGCAAGGCATTACATTGGGTTTGGCTTCGCTGATGAAAGCAAAATGTTTAATACTTCTTGTAAGCGGAAAAAAGAAAGCAGAAATTTTGCAGCAAGCAATTGAAGGAGAAATTACGGAACAGGTTCCTGCATCTTTAATGCGCAATCATTCCAATTTTAAAATATTTGCTGATAAAGATGCAGCAAGCATGTTGAATCATAAATGAATATTTATTCATCCTTTAATTCAATCCACACCGGAGCATGGTCGCTTGATTTTTCCCAGCCACGAACATGATGGTCAACACCCGCCGCAACAAGTCGCTTATCTACCTGCGGACTTAATAAAAAATGGTCGATACGCAAACCTGCATTTCTTCCATATGCATTTCTAAAATAATCCCAGAATGTATAAATCACTTCACCCGGATGTAATTTCCGCAACGCATCTGTCCAACCTTGTCCAATCAAATTATGAAACGCTTCACGTGATTCAGGACGAAACAAAGCATCATCTACCCAACGCTCCGGTTTATAAACATCAAGCTCTGTTGGCATCACATTATAATCGCCCGTTAAAATAACAGGCAAGCCAGAAGTAAATAATTCTTTTGCATGCGCTGTAAATCTTTCAAACCAGCGCAACTTATAATCAAACTTCGGTCCGGGTGCAGGATTACCATTTGGCAAATACAAACAACCAATAACAATTCCATTCACTGTTGCTTCAATATAGCGACTATGTTCATCGGTTGGGTCGCCGGGCAATACGCGTCTGCGTTCTTCGGGTTTACCAATGCGCGATAAAATGGCAACGCCGTTCCAGCTTTTTTGCCCATGCCATATAGCATTGTAACCCGCATCTTCTATTGCCTGCAAAGGAATTTTTTCCTGCGGTGCTTTTAATTCCTGCAAACAAACTACATCAGGTTTTGATTCGCTTAACCATTTTAATAAAACAGGCAAGCGACTATTAATTCCGTTTACATTGTAGGTTGCTATTTTCATATTTTATCCTCCTGTGCATCTTGCAATGCCGGCTTTTGCTTTTTGATCTATGGAATCTTTGTAATCATGATCATCCATTCCCAAACATTTTTTGTAATACTGAACAGCCAATGTTTTGTTGCCTTGCTTTTCATAGATCAATCCGATTTGTAAAGCAGCACGTGAAGCATAATATTCCGTTCTGTTCTCACCAATCGCGATTGCGTTAAGATAATTTTTTATAGCGATGTCGTCTCTGTTCAGATCATCATTAATCCTTGCAAGGCGATAAGTAAATTCAAGCTGATCTTCTACCAATGGAAAATCCTGCATATTTTTTCCGTTCAGCAATGCAAGCGCTTGCGTGTTGTAACCGCCATCACTCAACACACGCGATTTAAGTAATATTGGGTTAGGCCAGTGATCTGATTTCGCATCTTTGTTTGCCTGTTTATCGGCATCAGTATCTGTACTTCCTTTTTTTAAGATCATTTGTTTTGCATAGTTAGCCGCACTCATATTTCCTTCAAGATAATAACACCATGCAAGTTTTTCCCAAGCATCTTTTACATAGAATTTTCCTTTAAAATGTGTGAGAAAAAATTCAAAGTTTTTAATTGCATCACTCAGTTCAAGATCACGCATTTGTACGTAACCCATTTCAAAATTCCACACAGGCGTTTGCATGTAAGCCGGCGAATCATTCCTGTTTTGTATTACATTGCGCGCAAACTCATTCATCTTATTATTGATCGCAAGATTGGCTGCCATGTAAGCAAGTAAATTATTATTTACAAGATCAAGTTTTTTTTGTTCGATGTATTGAAACGTTTGCTCCGGCTTATTTTCAATATAAAATAAAATATAACAGTAATAAAATGATGCCTCGTTTGAAAACAGCCTTGCATAACCATCATTGCTGTTCAATACACTTTCCATCATTGCCATTCCATTACTGATAGAACCCTTTATTCCAAATAAACCTGCGAGCCATTTATATCCATCGGGGATTGTTCCTGCAACAACCTGCATAGGTCCATAGATCATATTATTTGGAACGAATGAAGGAAAACGTTTTCTGTTCTCTTTGATTAATGAGAACGCTTTTCTAAAATCCCAGCCTGCACTCCATCGTTCACTAAATTTAATTTCAACACAGGCGCGCTGAATTAAAATAACAGAACGGCTATAATTATAAAAAGGAGAAGATTCCGGACCATCTTCAACACGATCAAGATAATGATCGAAATGCGGTTTGCGAACATTTAATTCGGAAGGATCTTCATTAAAAAATAAAATAAAAAAATCAATATAGCTATCAAGTAAGTCTGGAATTAAATTATCTGGATTTTGTTGTCTCGCCTCTGCAAGAAGTCGTTCTCCATTTTCGAGGCGCAAACTTGTGATTTCTTTATACGCCTGTTGGCACGTTGCATTGAAATCATACACCTTATCAGCAAATGCGGAAGCCGTAATAAAAAAGCACAGGAAAAAACAGACTGACTTTTGCACTATCCATTTCATACGACCCGAAAATAAAAAAGGACGCTGATATCAACGTCCTTTTAATAACATAAAGTGTTAATCTTATTTTACACCGGTAGCAGTATTCAATTCTTCATCAACCAAAATGCGGCCGCAGTTTTCGCATACAATAATTTTTTTGTGCTGGCGAATTTCGCTTTGACGCTGCGGAGGAATTGCATTGAAGCAACCGCCACATGCATCTCTCAACACAGGAACAACTGCAAGTCCGTTACGATAACTTTTGCGAATACGATCGTATGAATACAGCAAGCGGTCATCAATGCCTTCACGCGCTTCTGAAGAAAGTTTTGAAAATTGTTTTTCTTCTTTTTCTGTATCAGCAATTATTTTTTCAAGCTCACCTTTTTTCTGGTTGAGTGCAGCATCTTTTGTTGCAATATGTTTTTTTGTTTGATCAAGCAATTTTGCTTTCTCAGCAATTTCTTCGTTGGCATCGCGAATATGTTTTTCAGCAAGCTTACCTTCCAACTCCTGCATTTCAATTTCTTTGGTAAGCGCTTCGTATTCGCGGTTATTTTTTACAGTGCTGCTTTGCTTTTCATATTTTTTTACCAGCGCCTCAGATTCTTTTATCGTATTTTTTTTCTGTTCGATAAATTCTGTGATGCCGTTTATTTCTTCTTCAATTCTTGTTTGACGGCTGTGTAAACCCTGGATTTCATCTTCAAGATCGCTTACTTCCATAGGAAGTTCGCCTTTTAAAATTTTAATTTCATCCAGTTTGCTGTCAATCTTTTGCAGGCGTACAAGCGCCGCAAGTTTTTCTTCAACTGAATATTCTTTAACTGCTGCCATATAAAAAAGTTATATAAAATAATGAACGGGATTTGTGTTGAGCCCCGTTTTGAGGACGGCAAAGGTAGGGAATTTCACCCTCAAAAAATCATGCAGCAATTCAATGGTAAACTGCTCGCTTTCCCAGTGACCAATGTCTGCAATCAGGATGCGGTCATTTGCGTCGAAGAACTCATGATATTTTATGTCGGAAGTAATGTAAACATTCGCATTTGCAGCCGAGGCGGCTTCAATTAAAAAACTTCCGGCGCCACCGCAAAGCGCTATTTTTTTTACCGGCTTATCTAAAAATTTTGTGTGTTTTATAACTTTTAGCTTGAATTGATTTTTAATAAGGCGAAGAAGATCTTTTTCCGGCGCTTCGTTTTCTAATTCACCAAGTAAGCCGCTGCCCGTTTTATTAAACGCATTTGAAAGCGCAACAACATCGTAAGCAACTTCTTCATAAGGATGCGCCTCTATCAACGCAGAAATAATTTTTTGTTTCAAATACGATGGAAAAATTACTTCCATTTTTATTTCATTCTCTTCGTGCCTTTTTCCTTTTTCACCCACAAACGGATTGGCGTTTTCATTTGCCTTAAAGGTTCCCGTTCCTGCTGCATTGAAACTCGCTTCACTGTAGTTACCGATATTTCCTGCACCTGCATTAAACAAAGCCGAACGCACATTTTCCGCTTGTTCAACAGGAACAAACGTGTACAGCTTCATCAGTAAATTTTGTTTGGGCGATAGAATTGTTCGATTAACGAGATTCAGTTTATCCGCAATTTTATTATTTACACCTTCAATAACATTGTCAAGATTGGTGTGGATCGCATAAATGGCAATGTCATTTTTTATTGCATTGATAATCGTTTTCTCAACATAATTTTTCCCGGTAATTTTTTTTAATCCGCGAAAAACAATTGGATGATGCGCAACAATCAAATTGCAATTTTTTGATTTAGCTTCTTCAACAATTTCTTCTGTTGCATCGAGTGAACATAAAACGCCGGTGCAATTCCATGAAAGATTTCCTGTTATCAATCCTGCATTATCATAATCTTCCTGTAAAGAAGGAGGCGCTAATTGTTCGAGTGAAGAAATAATCTCAGCAATTTTCATTTATGCAAATTATGAAATCGCTTCAATTATATTTCTGGTAAAGTTATCCTTTTGGATTTTGAAAAACAATTTGAATGGTTCCGGTTTCAGCAGCTTCGCGTTACTGAACTTTAGCTGACTGTGCTTTTGTTTGCAGTCGCCATTCTTCCAAAGTAATTGCTACATCGTTTATTACGTCATAGTATTTAATGCTGAATGGATCTGTATAAATATAAAAGTTGAAATGTGTGTAAAAACTGGTTCCATTATCCTCCACTGCCTTTATCCAATAATATCGAATTTTATTCGAGGGGCGTTTATAGATTACGATAGCTAAATGCCGCTTACCGCTTGTCTTCTTTTCAATATAAAGTGCTCGTGCTTTATATTCCGGTAGCTTAGAAATTGTATCAAATATCTTCCGTTCAATGCCTTCCGAATTTGTTGATTTATAAACTGGAGCTTCGGTCTTTTGTTCTTTTGAATAAAAAAAAGCAAATAGCATTAACGATATCAAAAACCCTCTTTTTGTTATCGCGACACTCACTATGAAAGATTTATTTATCCTTTTGGATTCTGAAAAACAATTTGAATCGTCCCGGTTTGTGGCACATTGCCTTTATTAAATTTTAATTGTTTTGCTCTGCGTTCTGCGATCGCATTTAAATCTGCGAACGGGCTTCCCGGTTTTACATGCGCCGACGTTACATTGCCATTTTCATCAACCGTAACATCAACAGAAACTTTTCCGCCATATTTATATTGATCCTGGAAACGCGCAGCGCTTGCAATATGCCTTCCCTGCAAACCATTGGTTATGCTGATGCCTGCACTGCCGCTGCCTCCATTGCCCGTATAACTATCGCTGTTTGGATTTCCATTAGGTTTGCCCTGGTCGCCATTGCCACCGGCAATTCCCTGGTTACGACTGTTATTATAACTATCAGCATTATTTCCACTGTTCGATGTGCTTTTGCCACCCGCATAAACTGCTTTTGGCGTAGGCGGCGTAGGCGTTGGATTTGTTACGGGCTTTGCACTTACTTTTTTTGTTTCATTATTAACAGGCTTAATATCTTTTTTCTTTTCCGGTTTGGGCGATGTATGAATTGCCGGAACATCTTCATCCTTATTCTCTGCTACTTCGGGATTTGTTTCTGCCTGTGCTTGTTGTGATGGTGGTGGATTGTAATTGGTTTGTTGTGCTTCTGCAGGCTCACCGGGAATTTGTGGTGCGACGGTTCCAAAACCCTGGTCGCTGTTGCCGAGATTTACTTCAACACCTTCATCAACCGGCGGCGGTGGTGTTACTGGCAGCGTCCAACTCAATAACACAAAAAGTAAAAACAATCCGCCCATAATTATAATTGTATAACTAAGTGCTTTTATATTTTTATTTCTTTCAAAATTTAAATCGGCGGCATTTACCATAGCACAAATTTATTTACAGGCATTCATTGAGTTTGTTATTAAGATGCTAACATGTGTGAATACATGAATCGTCAACGTCAATAAAAAAAAGCATGAGCTGCATTTCCATTTACGATTGACGATATAATATCATTACTTTTATTGCACACTATAAACTGCTTTTATGAGACATTTATTTTTTGCCGCTGCTTTTTTAACCATGCTTTCATGCAATCAAACATCAAAAACAAAAACGGTTGCAGGTTCAAACAATGATAAAAAAGATGTGCTTGCAAAAGCTTCACGGGAAAATAAAAACGGATGGATTTATGTGCATCTTGAAGGCTCACCTTCTGAGATAGGTTACCAGCATGGTTATTTATTGGCGAATGATATTGATACTTCCATACAAGCTGTTTCTTATTATCTCGCACATGATACACATCGTGACTGGAGTTTCTATCGGCAAGCTGCAAAGAATTTTTTGTGGGATAAACTCGACCGTGAATATAAAGATGAAATAAACGGAATTGTTGCAGGGCTGCATGCACAAAATAAAAATTACGATAGCCTTGATTTAACTGCCTATAATGCAATGGAAGAATTGGCTTATTATTATGTGCCTTTACTTGATAATGCAAAAAATAAAGCACCTGGAAATTGCAGTGCTTTCATCGCAACAGGCAGCTATACAAAAGATGGAAAGATTGTAATTGGTCATAATAACTGGACGGAGTACATCGTCGGGCAGCATTGGAATGTGATTGCAGATATTGTTCCCGAACATGGTCATCACATTATGATGGATTGCATGCCTGGTTTCATTCACAGTGGCGATGATTTTGTAATTAATGATGATGGCATTTTAATTACAGAAACGACCATCACGCAGTTTATTGGTTTCGATTCAACCAAAACACCGGAATTTATGCGTGCAAGAAAAGCTGCGCAGTATGCAAACAGCATTGACGATGTCGTAAATATTTTTTTGAAAGATAATAACGGCGGTTATGCGAATGATTGGCTCATCGGCGATACAAAAACAAACGAAGTGGCAAAGTTTGAATT
This sequence comes from Parafilimonas sp., assembly GCA_035547495.1. Classification (GTDB taxonomy): domain Bacteria; phylum Bacteroidota; class Bacteroidia; order Chitinophagales; family Chitinophagaceae; genus Parafilimonas. The sequence continues at coordinate 16,057 of DASZUY010000340.1, forward strand.
GGGTTTGAAAGATTATCGCGTGTGGAGAAGTAAAGACACCGCAATCATCGGTTCTAATTTTGCCAGCGATCCAAAGCTGATAAAAGATGAAACTACATTTAATGTAAATGATAACACCACTTCACCCAACGCAAGAAAACTGAGAATGTACCAGCTGGTAAATGTTGACATGAAAGGAAAACTGGATGATTCAACCGGTAAAATAGTTGAAGCCGATCACATAGATGCAACGGTTGGTAAGAAAGAAAATAATCGCTGCGTTATTTGTGGGCACATCGATGAAGATCCGAAAGGTTGTCCTGAATGGGATGAACCCGCTTATTGGCCAATGGGTGCAGTGCAGAGTAAAGTAACAACTGCAGACTTAGCAAGCCACATGCAGTTTTGGGCGCACATGGGTCATCCATGCGGAGAAGATTTTATTGGCGCAACGTTTTATAAAGCGCATCCGCAATTTGCATGGCAGGCAAAGTATTTAAATAATATGCTTGCTTATCCGTGGACGTTGTTTAGTGCGAAAACCCCCAACCTATAAAGGGAGTTACACATTCAAAAATTAAAAAGATTCTAAGGCATTATTTGTTTAAGGCAAATCTCTCTTCTCGCTTTAGGGGTTTACCATTCCGCTCTTGCACTTGGACTAACACTTAAATCTGCAAAATCTTTTGCGAGGTATTTATAATATGCGGTGATGGCAATCATGCCGGCATTATCTGTACAATACTCAAATGCAGGGATAAAAGTTTGCCAGTTATATTTCGCGCCATATTCTTTTAATGCGGTTCTTAAACCGCTGTTGGCACTAACACCACCGGCAATACAAACCTGTTTGATGTTTGTTTGCTCTGTTGCTTTCTTTAATTTCTTCATTAAAATATTGATGATAGTAAACTGAACAGAAGCGCATAAATCAACAAGATTTTTATCAATAAAGTTTTCATCTTTCTTTACTTCACTTTGTAAAAAATAAAGTACGGATGTTTTTAATCCGCTGAAAGAAAAATTTAAACCTGGAATTTGTGGCTCTGCAAATTTGAAAGCTTTCGGATTTCCCTGTTGACCATACTTATCAATCAATGGTCCGCCGGGATAGGGCAAGCCTAACATTTTTGCGGTTTTATCAAATGCTTCGCCCGCAGCATCATCAATTGTTTCACCAATAATTTCTAATTGCAATGGCGAATGTGCAATCACAATTTGTGTATGCCCGCCACTCACGGTTAAACATAAAAAAGGAAAACCTGGCCTTGGTTCTGAAATCAAATTTGCCAATACATGTGCTTGCATGTGATGCACTGCAATCAACGGTTTATCTAACGATAATGCCAATGATTTTGCAAACTGCGCACCTACTAACAAACTTCCAATTAAACCTGGAGATTGTGTGAATGCAACGACATCAACATCGCGAATCGTTAATTCTGAGTTGTGAAATTGATTTGCTTTTTTAAATGCCGCATCAACCACCGGCACTATATTTTGCATGTGAGCACGACTTGCCAATTCAGGTACAACACCGCCGTATTGTTCATGCACTGTTTGATTGGCAGTAACGTTTGATAAAATCTTTCCATCAACACAAACGGATGCAGATGTTTCATCGCAGGATGATTCTATTGCAAGAATGGTCGTCATTTCAAGAAAATATTTTCAAAGTTTCAAAAGTAACGGGATTCATTCTTATCTTAATACAAAATAAATACAAACACTACGTCTACATTTTCTCCTGATATGTCTCATTTACAAATCCTAAAATTCAATATGGTGAAAACTTTGATATGATTTACTCAAGTAAAGTTTATGCGAACGATATTCTTTATAATCTTAACTACGTGCGTAACAAAATTATCAGCACAAGATAGCACGCTCATCACCGGCGATACTATTCGCTGGAATCTCGCAACCTGCATTGATTATGCGAAGAAAAATAACATCACCGTTAACACGCTTCGCCTTGATGCAAAATACAATGAGCAAAATGTTATTGCTGCAAAAGGACAAATGCAGCCAGACCTTTCCGGCTCTGTTACACAAAGCCTCACACATTACAATTCCGGTTTTTATCCGTCAAGTGGTTATGGGGTAAATTCTTCTTTGACTTTATACAACGGAGGCTACATCAGGAACAACATAAAATCAACACAACTTGCATTGGCAGCATCGAATCTTGATGTTGAAGCGTCAAATAACGATATAACGCTAAGCATAACAGAAGCGTACTTAAATATTTTATTAGCGAGAGAAACTATCATGTATCAGCAGGATGTTGTAAACACTTCTGAAGCCATCGTAAAACAAGCACAACAAAGATTTGATACAGGTATGATTGCACAAAAAGATTTGCTTGAAACACAGGCAACACTTGCAAACGATAAATATATTTTAGTGGCTGATGAAAATACGCTGCGGCAAAATATTCTTACACTAAAACAAATTTTACAATTACCAACCGATGCGTTGTTTAATGTATCTGCGAACGATAGTATAACGCCTGTGTCATTAGTTGCAGGTTTGCATGAAGCTGAAGTAATTGCGCTTAACACAAGACCAGAAGTAAAAAGCTCGGCATTGAGTTTAGAAGTGCAGCAAACCGAAGTAGAGAAAGCAAAATATAGTTTGCGTCCATCATTAACATTAGGCGGTTCTGTTGGTTCTTCTTATTCGCGAAACAGTTTGGGTGAAAAATATTTTTCACAGGTGAATAATAATTTCAATCAAAACCTTGGACTCACTTTATCTGTTCCAATTTTCGACAGGCAAATCACAAAAACAAATGTTGAGAAGGCAAAGATTGATGTTGACATTGCGAAGCTGAATCTTCAAAATACAAAAACAACATTATCGCAACAGGTTGAACAAGCTTATATAAATGTTCAAAATGCACAACAGCAATACATCGCAGCAAACGAACAATTAAAATATTCTGAAGAAGCTTATCGTATCGCAAATGAGCAATTAAAAATCGGCTCGTACAATATTGTCGATTACCTGCAGCAGAAAAATTTATATGTGCAGGCGTTGCAATCGTACCTGCAGGCAAAGTATTCTTCGGCGCTCTACACAAAAATTTATAATTTTTATACAGGCGTTCCTGTTACGCAATAATTGAAATGAACAATGAAAAATGAAAAATGAAGAGATGAAAAAAAGAAAAACATTAATTATAATTCTTGTGATTGTTGTGGCAGCAATAGCGGTGTGGTTTTTATTTTTCAGGAAAGAAGAGCAACAGGTAACTGTCATCACACAAAAGCCAACCATTGGTCACATCGCTGAAAGTGTAACAGCAACAGGAACGGTTGAGCCGGTTGATACAGTTTCAGTGGGTACGCAGGTTTCAGGAACGGTAGATAAAATTTATGTTGATTTTAATTCAACAGTAAAAAAAGGTCAGTTGCTTGCAGAACTTGATAAAACTTTATTCCAGGCATCCGTTGACCAGGCTGCAGCAAATGTTGCACAACAACAAAGCGCGTTAATTTATCAGCAAAGCAATTATAACAGGGAAAAACAATTGTATGATGTTGGTGCAATAAGCCGCTCTGAATATGATGACGCATTGTTTAATTACAACGCTGCAAAAGCTTCTGTAAGCAATGCACAGGCGCAGCTGCGTTCAGCGCAAAAAAATCTTTCGCTATCCAGCATTTATGCGCCGATGGATGGAACAGTTTTATCACGCGATGTAAGTGTCGGGCAAACAGTTGCTGCAAGCTTTAATACACCAACATTGTTTGTTATTGCAAAAGATATAACAAAGATGCAGGTGAAAGCAAATGTTGATGAAGCTGATATTGGAAACGTTGCTGATAGACAGCGCGCCACATTTACGGTAGATGCGTTTTTGAATGATGTATTTAAAGGCAGCGTGCAGGAAATAAGATTGAACCCAACAACATCGGCGAATGTTGTTACCTACACTACCATCATCAACGCGCCAAATGAAGATAAAAAACTGAAGCCTGGTATGACGGCGAACATCACCATTTATACAAAAGAATCTGATAGTGCTTTGTTGTTGCCTGTAAAAGCCATCAAGTTTAAACCAGATTCATCTTTAATAAAACAATATCACATTATTGCTATAAAAGATTTGGAAGTACAAAGCGAAAAAAGACAACAGCGCACCAACAATAATGCATCTGCAGAAACAGTAGATTCATCAAACCTTATTGCTTATGTGTGGATTAAGCAGGGTGATAATTTGATTCAGCGAAAAGTAATAACAGGTTTGGATGATAATACACATGTAGAAATTTTAAGCGGGCTAACAATGAATGATGAAGTTGTTACCGATACTGAAGTTGGTACTGCAGATGTGCAAGAAATTAATGGACAGTCTGCAAGCCCATTTATGCCGAGAAGACCAAGCCGGGGAGGGAAAAAATAATTTTATTAATGAGTAAAACAATTTTACATATTGAAGATATCAAGCGCGAATTTGTAATGGGCTCTGAAATTGTAAGAGCTTTAAAAGGCGTTTCATTTACGGTGAAAGAAGGCGAGTTTGTAACCATTATGGGAAGCAGCGGTTCAGGTAAAACTACCTTGCTGAACATTTTAGGTTGTTTAGATAAACCTTCCAGCGGCAAATATTTATTGGATGAAGTCGACATCATGCATCTTGATCGCAATGAGCTTGCACGATTGCGCAATACAAAAATTGGTTTTGTTTTCCAGTCATATAATTTGTTACCACGAACAACGGCATTGGAAAATGTTGAACTGCCATTGTTTTATAATTCGGCAATAAGCAGTGAAGAAAGAAGAGAACGCGCATTAAAAGCATTGCATTCGGTAAAACTTGATGACAGGGCAGATCATACGCCCAATCAATTATCCGGCGGACAACAACAACGTGTTGCCATTGCGAGAGCATTGGTAAATAATCCGGTGATGATTTTAGCAGATGAAGCAACAGGCAATCTTGATACAAGAACATCGTATGAAATAATGAGTTTGATACAGGAATTAAATGCGAATGGAAAAACAATAGTATTTGTAACGCATGAACCCGATATCGCTTCATTCAGCAGCCGAACAATTACGTTGCGTGATGGAAGAGTGCAAAAAGATACGATGAATCAAAACAAACGAGTGGCTAAAGAAGCGTTGGAATCGTTGCCTGTATCAGATGATTATTAATAGAATTTAAATGATGAATTATGAATGATAATTTAAAACGTAAGATCATAGTAACTCATAATTTATAATTCATAACTTATAATTGAAATGAGCATATTCAATTTAATAAAACTTGCATTACGCGCTTTGCAGCGAAACAAATTGCGTGCGTTTCTTACCATGCTTGGAATTATCATCGGCGTTGCTGCTGTTATTGCAATGATGGCAATAGGGCAGGGAAGTAAAGAAAGTATTCAATCATCGTTATCAAGCATGGGCAGTAACATGATTACAATTTTTCCGCAAAGCAATATACCCGGCGGCGCAAGAATGGGTGGCAGTAGTTTTCAAACACTAACATTGGCTGATGTTGCAGCAATTAAAAAAGGGGCGGCTGATGTAAGAAATGTTTCGCCACTCGCTTCATCAAGCGGGCAATCTATTAAAGGTGCGAACAATTGGCCAACACAAATACAGGGTGTTGATACGGGTTATCTGGAAATACGCCAGTTAAAGATTAAAGACGGAATAATGTTTTCTGAAAGTGATATTGCATCATCAGCAAAAGTTTGCATACTCGGGCAAACGGTGATCAACAATTTATTTCCGGATGGAGAAGATCCTATCGGGCAAGTTATTCGTTTCAATAAAATTCCAATGCAGGTTATTGGAACATTGGTTCCAAAAGGTGCAAGCAGTTTTGGGCAAGACCAGGATGATGTTATTCTTGCACCATACACAACTGTGATGAAACGCATCACTGCAAACATTTATGTGCAACAGATTTATGCTTCTGCAACTTCAGAATCAACAAGTGATAACGCAACAAAAGAAATTACAACTATACTCGAACAAACACACAGAATACGTGCAGGTGAAGAAGACGATTTTCAACTTCGCACACAGGCAGAATTAATGAGCACCATGAGCAGCACCAGCACCATGCTTACTGTTTTACTTACATCCATTGCCGGAATTTCTTTATTGATTGGCGGCATCGGCATTATGAATATCATGTACGTTTCTGTTACCGAGCGCACAAGAGAAATTGGTTTGCGCATGTCAATTGGTGCACGCAGCGTCGATATACTGATGCAATTTTTAATTGAAGCAATTATGATAAGTATAACCGGCGGTTTGATTGGTGTAGTGTTGGGGCTGATTTCATCTCAACTTATAAAAACATGGGCGCATTGGCCGATATTAATTTCTGAAAGTTCAATCGTTTTATCTTTTTTAGTTTGCGGAATCACCGGAATTTTCTTTGGTTATTATCCTGCTCAAAAAGCTTCAAGACTTGATCCGATTGAAGCATTGAGATATGAATAAAAATGATGAGCTATAAGTTATGGATGATGAATTGAACTTTATAATTTATCATTTTCTATTTACTTCTTATTGCTACAACAGGATTCATTCTTGCTGCAATAGATGCGGGAATAATTCCTGAAAGAATTCCCAGTATTACACAAATAGAAAACGCGAGTAAAATTATTTTGCCTGATATAATAATTGCAAAAGGCAGCACGGCACTAAGTATTGCCGCAAGCCCCCAAACCATCAGCAAACCAATAAAACCACCAATCACGCAAAGAAATGCGCTCTCTAACAAGAACTCTAAAAGTATAGTTCTGCTTTTTGCACCAATTGCTTTTTTTAAACCTATCTGGCTTGTTCTTTCACGTACGGTAACAAACATAATATTGGCAACACCAAATGCACCAACAATCAAACTTAAGCCTGCAATAGCCCATCCGCCAATATTCACCGTTCCAAAAAATCCACTTACAGCTTGTGCCATAGAATTTATATCGTTCAATGCAAAATTATCTTCTTGTTTAGGGCTTAATTTTCTTATTTGCCGCATCACGCCTTCCAATTCATCGCTCAATGCAGCAGATGAAATTCCTGGTTTTGCTTTAACCATTACAAAATGTTGATTAAAGCCGCCTGTTACATTATAAACATTCGCATAGAAATAGTAAGGAATGATAATAGAATGATCAAAGTCAAAACCGGGACCAAAACTTTGACCTTGTTTGGCAATTACACCAACAACAGTTGCGCGGTGGTTATTAAACGTAACAATTTTGCCTATTGCTCTTTCAGCGGTTCCAAACAATTCAACTGCGTTTTCATAGCCGATCACAGTAACAGCATTGCCATGCACAAATTCTGATTCGGTAAAATATCTTCCCGTCGCAATATCTATATCCTGGATCTTGTTATATTCTTCACTTACACCATATATATTAACGTTCTGCATCTCTGAGTTACCATAATCTAAAGATGCATTTTCCTGTGTGAAGAAAGCAACGTTGTCTGCCAATGTGCTGCGTTCTTCAATCGGTTTTACGTCTTTGTAAGTTGGTTCAGGTCTGTTTACAAATTTCCACCATGGATAATCTACATCATTTGTGTATTCCCATTTATCAACATAAATTGTATTGGTACCGAGTGAGGCTATATCGGTTTGAATTTTAGATTCTAAACTGTTTACAGTTGCTAAAACACTGATGATACAAAAAATTCCAAACGCAACACCGGTTAAAGAAAGTGCGCTGCGAAGCTTGTTGTTCTTTAATTCGCCGAGCGACATTTTAAAACTGTTCCAAAGTATATTCAGCAATCTGCGCATACATCAAAAGTATAAAACTCATTTTGTTTACAGACAACTTTTAGATAAACGGAAACAATGGTATGGTCAGGCGCTTTTAAATGTTATATCAATAACATCACCTGAAAAAAATATTTTTATAAACCAATTCTGACAATCGTACTGTAATTTTGCGGCGGATTTTCTCAACTAATCTTGCACATATTATGACGTGGAAACAAGTCTTCACTTCTTCGATTGGTCAAAAAATAACAATGTCTTTAACCGGAATTTTTCTCATTCTTTTTTTAATAGTACATGTTGGCGTTAATGCCTGTATATGGTTTAACGATGGCGGAGAAGTATTTAATCGTGCAGCAAATTTCCTTGGTGAAAATGTTGTGCCACGTATTTTAGAAATCGGGTTGTTTCTGTTTTTTATTCTGCATATTGTTCAGGGTTATGTGTTGGAAGCAGCTAACAGAACAAAACGCAATGTTGGGTATGCAATTAATTATGGTAATCGCGGAAGCAGGTGGTATAGCCGCAGCATGGGTTTATTGGGCACTTTAATTTTATTGTTTTTAATTATTCATTTAATTGATTTTTGGATACCCTCACGTTTCACAAAAATGCCTGAAGTAGAATTAACAGGTGGCAAACAAGTACACAATCTTTATTCATTAATGCAGATACGTTTTAAGGAATTATGGATTGTAATTATTTATGTGATCGGATGTATTTCATTAGCCTATCATTTAATGCATGGCTTTTACAGTGCGTTTAAAACATTGGGTGTTTATAACAAAAGATATTTGATTTTAATAAGATGGTGCGGGTATGTGTTTGCTATTATTGTTCCATTAGCATTCGCCATGATGCCAATAAGTTTTTATTTGGGATGGGTGAAATAATTAGCTAATGTGCTAATTAGCAAATTTGCTAATGATAGTTTTGATAGTGGTAAATAATTTCAACTGCAAACTACAAACTGAAAACTCGATTTATGCTGGATGCAAAAATTCCAAAAGGAAAATTACAAGATAAGTGGACAGATTATAAAGGTCATTGCAAACTGGTAAATCCTGCCAACAAGCGCAAGCTTGAGATCATTGTTGTTGGAACAGGTTTAGCTGGTGCATCTGCTGCTGCATCGTTAGGTGAATTGGGTTATAAAGTAAAAGCATTTTGTTTCCAGGATTCTCCGCGTCGTGCACACAGTATCGCAGCACAAGGCGGCATTAATGCAGCAAAGAATTATCAGAATGATGGTGATAGTGTTTATCGTTTATTTTATGATACGATAAAAGGTGGTGATTACAGAAGCCGTGAAGGTAATGTGCACCGGCTGGCAGAAGTGAGTGTAAATATCATTGATCAATGCGTGGCGCAAGGTGTTCCGTTTGCACGTGAATATGGAGGCTTATTAAGCAACAGAAGTTTTGGTGGTGTGCAGGTGCAGCGCACGTTTTATGCAGCCGGACAAACAGGTCAGCAATTATTAATTGGTGCATATCAAGCCCTGGAAAGACAGGTTGCGTTAGGCAATGTAAAAATGTATACACGTCATGAGATGCTTGACGTAGTTATTATTGATGGAAAAGCACGTGGCATCATTTGCCGCAATCTTATAACAGGAAAATTAGAAAGATTTTTTGGTCATTCTGTTGTATTGTGTACCGGTGGTTATGGTAATGTTTTTTATCTTTCTACAAACGCAATGGGTTGTAATGTTACAGCCGCATGGAAGGCACATAAGAAAGGTGCATACTTTGCAAATCCTTGCTTCACACAAATACATCCAACATGTATTCCTGTTAGCGGCGATTATCAAAGCAAGCTTACATTAATGAGTGAAAGTTTGCGTAATGATGGTCGTATCTGGGTTCCAAAAAAACAAAACGATACACGTAAGCCAAACGAAATTCCTGAAGAAGAAAGGGATTATTATTTGGAAAGACGTTATCCTGCATTTGGTAATCTTGTTCCGCGTGATGTGGCAAGCCGTGCTGCAAAGGAAAGGTGTGATGCAGGTTATGGTGTAGGTTCATCCAAACAAGCAGTATATCTTGATTATGCTTCCGCAATTCAGCGTTACGGAAAAGCAGAAGCAAGTAAGCATGGAATTGATAATCCATCACCCGAACAAATAAAACAAATGGGTGATGATGTGGTGAAAGAAAAATATGGTAATCTTTTCGACATGTATGAAAAAATTACCGGCGAAAATCCTTACGAAGTTCCGATGCGTATTTATCCTGCAGTGCATTATACGATGGGTGGTCTTTGGGTTGATTATGAATTGCAGACAACAGTGCCGGGTTTATACGCATTGGGTGAATGTAATTTTAGCGACCATGGCGCGAATCGTTTGGGTGCAAGTGCCTTGATGCAGGGTTTGGCTGATGGCTATTTTGTGATTCCATACACAATAGGAAATTACTTGGCGGATGAAATAAGAACGCCCGCCATTCCAACAACGCATCCTGCATTTGATGAAGCCGAGAAAAATGTTGCAGAACGAATCAACAAATTGATGAGTATAAAAGGTTCTGAAACCGTTGAAAGTTTGCATAAACGTTTAGGAAAAATTATGTGGGACAAATGCGGCATGGCGAGAAATGCTGAAGGATTAAAAGAGGCGATAGAAGAAATTCGTGCATTGAAAAAAGAATTTTGGAGCAGTATAAAAATTCCGGGAAGCATTGATGAGTTTAATCCGGAGTTAGATAAAGCCGGTCGCGTTGCAGATTTTATTGAGCTGGGTGAATTGATGTGTATTGATGCATTAGAAAGAAATGAAAGTTGTGGCGGACATTTTCGCGAAGAGTATCAAACAGCAGATGGCGAAGCATTGCGTGATGATGAAAACTTTATGTATGTAGCAGCATGGCAATACAAAGGAGATGAGCAGTGGGAAATGCATAAAGAAGATCTCGTGTATGAAGAAGTGCATCCAACGCAAAGAAGTTATAAGTAATTAGACAATTCGGCAATTTGACAATGACAGTAACTGAAAATATTATTCTCAAAAAAACAATTGAATTTTCATTGTTAGTTATTGAATATTGTGAGGTGTTACAATCACAAAAGAAATTTGTTATTGCTCAACAATTAATGAAAAGCGAAACTTCAATTGGTGCAAATGTTCATGAAGCACAAAACGCTGAAAGTAAAATTGATTTCATTCATAAATTCAAAATAGCTGCAAAAGAAGTTGAAGAAACAAACTATTGGTTGATCTTATGCAGTAATTCTAAAACATATCCTTCATGTGAGCATTTAGTAAATGCACTGCATGAAATTGATAAGATAATCACGAAAATAATTTCGACAAGCAGGACGAGTTAATTGTCTAATTGCCGAATTATCAAATTGGCAAATTGATATGGAACATTACAACATGAATCTCACGCTGAAAGTTTGGCGTCAAAGAAACAGTAAAGAGAAAGGCAGATTTGAAACCTATAAAGTAGAAGACATTTCAAGCGAGATGAGTTTTCTTGAAATGTTTGATGTGTTGAATGATAAATTAATCAAAGAAGGTAAAGACCCAATCGCATTCGATCACGATTGCCGTGAAGGTATTTGCGGCATGTGTTCAATGTATATCAACGGAAAGCCGCACGGACCATGGAAAGCAAATACAGTTTGCCAGTTACACATGCGTGCATTTAAAGATGGCGATACCATTGTTGTTGAACCATGGCGTGCAAAAGCATTTCCTGTTATAAAAGATTTGGTGGTTGATCGTTCTGCATTCGATAGAATTATACAAGCCGGTGGATTTATTTCTGTAAATACAGGTAACGCTGTTGATGCAAACGCAATTCCTGTTGAAAAAGAAAATGCAGATAAATCTTTTGCTGCCGCAGCTTGTATTGGTTGTGGCGCTTGTGTGGCAGCTTGTAAAAACAGTTCTGCCATGTTGTTTGTTTCTGCAAAAGTTGCCCATCTTGCTTTGTTACCGCAAGGTGATCCTGAACGTAAAACACGCGTTGTGGCTATGATCAATCAAATGGATAAAGAAGGTTTTGGTGCCTGTACAAATACAAATGCATGCGAAGCAGCTTGCCCGAAAGAAATTCTTGTAACAAATATTGGCCGCTTAAATCATGAATACATGATGGCGAGTTTTGAGAGCGATAAATAAATCAATAAACTCTTTTAAGAAATTCAAGTTCTTTAGAGCGCTCATCCAAACTTCCTTTCTCATAATCAGCCATTGCTTCACGCATTAGATCATGAATGGTGATAATGCCTTTGAAGGTGGTTCCGTCAAACACAGGAATATATCTCGCTTTGGAATTATTTAACAGCAACATTAATTTACTCGTCGAATCATCAAGCGATGCATTCGCAAGATTGGAAGTCATGATATCGCTCACTTTCGTGTTTGCTGATTGCTTGCCTTCTAAAATAACTTTATGCGTATAATCGCGCTCAGAAAAAACGCCAATGTATTTGTCGTCTTTATCCAGCACAATTAAATAACTGATGTTGGCAGTTTTCATCAAACCAATTGCTTCAAGAACTGATTTGTCAAATTTTACAAAATTGAATTGAGTTCCTTTTTGCTGAAGAATATCTTTTGCTGTACGCATGGCTGAATAATTTACTTTGTAACAAATTTAGTTGCGCATTTATCAAAACAATAACGCGATCGGAAATTTATTAAAAGATTATTTTACCATTTAAATTTTATTCTTCCATTAAACGTGTTGCCCAGCCTGTCGCTCGTTAACTCCTGAACGTTGACTACACAAATTGTTTTACACAAATGGCAGTTACCTTTCTGTTTACTTAATACCTGCTTCATACCTAAAGGCATTTAAATTCGAGGATCTGACGTTCATCTTTCGTTCATCCTTCGTTCATGAAACGTCTTTCGTGAAGTTGTTTGTGAAAATGAATGCCTGAACATATGGCTTTCTCGATCAGAAGTGAATTCGTATGTAAACTATTTAATTGTTTCACATAATTCTATTAAAACACCATTGGCAGATTTGGGATGAATAAAACAGATTAGTTTATTATCTGCACCTTTCTTTGGTTCTTCATTTAAAAAAATAAAGCCTTGTTCTTTTAGTCGTTTTATTTCTGTATTAATATTTTCAACTTCAAATGCAATATGATGAAATCCTTCGCCTTTTTTGTTAATGAATTTATTTATCACGCCATCTTGATTAACGCTTTGCAATAATTCAATTTTTGTTTCGCCGGTTTTAAAAAACGCGGTCATCACGTTTTCACTTTCAACAAACTCCTTTTTATAACATGCCGTATTCAATAATTTTTCAAAAAGCGGAATTGATATATTCAAATCCTTTACAGCGATACCAATATGCTCTGCATTTTTCATAAAAATCTTTAATAAAATTTCAGTTTGTTTAAAACTAATTTTGCAAACATAAGAAATGAAATTTCCCATTTACTTAGATTACAATGCCACAACACCTGTTGATAAACGTGTGGGGGATGCTATGCTTCCTTTTTTTACAGATGTATTTGGAAACGCAGCAAGCAATAATCATTTTTATGGATGGCAGGCAGCGGAAGCAGTACAAATTGCGAGGGAACAAGTTGCATCATTAATAAATGCAAATCATAAAGAAATAGTTTTTACATCAGGTGCAACAGAAGCTATTAATCTTGCCATAAAGGGAATTTACAAAGCATATCGAAAAAAGGGTGATCATATTATAACCTGCACAACAGAACACAACGCAGTTTTAGATACATGCAGGTATCTTGAAAAAGAAGGAGCCCGGGTAAGTTATATTCCTGTTCATGACAACGGTGAGATCAATCTGCAGTTTTTAGAAGAAGCGATTACACCTTCTACAATTTTAATAGCAGTAATGTATGCGAATAATGAAACCGGTGTTATTCATCCAATAAAAAAAATTGCTGCTATAGCAAAAGAAAAAAACGTTGTTTTTTTTAGCGACGCCACACAAGCTGCCGGAAAAATCGGGGTGGATGTTTTAAATGATGGGATTGACATGCTGTGTATGAGTGCACATAAAATTTACGGACCGAAAGGAGTAGGTGTTTTGTATGTAAAATCAAAATCGCCGCGCATACAATTAGAACCTTTAATTCATGGGGGAGGTCATGAAAATAATTTGCGAAGCGGAACATTAAATGTGCCAGGCATTGTAGGTTTCGGTAAAGCCTGTGAAATTTGCAGAGATGAATTTGGTGTAAATGATGAAATAAAAAAATTGCATTATCAATTAGAAAAAAACTTGCTAACAATTACGGGTAGCTTTATTAATGGATTTGACGCCCTAAGGCTACCAAATACAACGAATATTATTTTTAGAAGTGTTGATAAAAATGCTCTGTTATCTTCCTTAACAAAAAAAATTGCTATATCAACGGGCTCCGCATGTACTTCCGCTAAGCCACAACCAAGCCATGTGTTAAGCGCAATGGGACTAAGTGAAGATTTAGCATCTTCAGCAATACGGATTAGCATCGGCAGGTATACATCGCAGGAAGATATTAACTTTGCATCCGCTTATATTGTGGAGGTTGTTGAGACATTGCGTCACGAAAAATATAAGGTGTGAATTTTGATTAAATGATTTTAATAAATTTTTTATGGAAGCAGTAGCGGAAAATATTAGTGCATCTCAAAGAGCACAACAGAAGATACTCGAGTTAATGCAGCAGGCCAATATAGATTCATCCTATTTTTTAAGAGTGTCTGTTGTAGGCGGCGGATGTTCTGGCTTAAGTTACAAACTGGACTTCGATAATGAGTTAAAACCCGATGATCAGGTTTTTGAAATGGAGCAAGTGAAACTGGTTACCGATATTAAAAGTCTCCTTTATCTTATAAATACAGAATTAGATTATTCGGATGGATTGAATGGAAAAGGATTTGTTTTTAAAAATCCAAATGCTTCCCGCACCTGCGGCTGCGGCGAAAGTTTTGCCGTTTAATTGCTCTCTTATTAAGAAGCGACGTTTAAGCAGCATTTTTAAGCTATAAATTGTCATAATAACAAGTTAAAGATTGTTTAAAAAAATATTAAAGAAATTGTGTATTGAATACACTTTGTCTTTATATTTACGTGTTAATTGCTTATTTCTTATCGAATTATTGCTTGTATTAACTTAAAAACTACTCTTATTATGATCTCAAACCGATTGCTTAAAGCACTCATCTTGTGCCCTATCTTGCTATTTCTAGCTATAGCTTCACAGGCACAGACTAAAACAATTACCGGGAAAATTTTAGATGAAAAAGGTAATCCGATTGTAGGGGCGTCAATAGTGGTTAAGGGCGGAAAGTCCGGAACCACTACAGATGCAACGGGTCATTTTTCTCTCGTAGCGCCTGCCGCTACAACTGCTGTAACCATTAGTTATATTGGTTACGCGTCGCAGGACCTTGATGTTACGACGCAATCAAGTGATGTTTCTATTTCACTGCAACCTACCAATTCTAATCTTAGCGATATAGTGGTTGTGGGATACGGCACTGCCCACAAAAAAGATTTAACCGGTGCAGTAGCTGTAGTTACTGCCAAAAATTTTAACCAGGGAAATGTAACAAACCCGGTTCAGCAAATTCAGGGTAAGGTTGCAGGCTTGGTTATTACCACTCCTGGCGGAGACCCCAATCAGCCGCCACTGATAAGATTGAGAGGGCAGACGTCATTAACTGGTGGTCAGAATCCTTTAATTGTAGTAGATGGTATTGCTTTGGATGATCCAAATCAATTAAACAATATTCCACCATCTGACATTCAAACATACAATGTTTTAAAGGACGCATCCGCAACCGCTGTTTACGGAGCCAGAGGAGCCAACGGGGTTATTGAAATTACAACAAAAAAAGGCGTTTCAGGACAAGCCCGGGTTGATTATAATGGTTATGTAGGTGTAGATGTAAATGCAAAAAAATATGATATGCTTTCTGCTGGTCAATGGAAAAGTGCTTTGCAGTCACTCGGAATAGATCCAGGTAGCTTGGATAAAGGGGCAAACACTGATTGGCAGGACGCTATTACTCGTACTGCATTTTCACACAATCATACCCTTGCAGTCTCAGGTGGTTCTAAAGGCTTTACATTTCGCGCTTCAGGCAGTTATTTAAACCAACAAGGTATTGTACTAAGCTCAGGAAAAGAAGAGTTTGGTTTGAGGTTTAATGCAACAGAAAAAGCTTTAAATGATAAGCTAAATATACAGATTGGTGTTACTACAACCCAAACAAATAGGAACCTTATTAATTATAATGATCTTACAAAAATCTTCAATACGCCGCCAACTTATCCGGTTTATAATGATGATGGTAGCTATTTCTATTTTTCGGATTTTGAGCAATATAATGCGGTTGCTCACCTTAACCAGGAAGTAAATTATGCCAAAGAATATCTTACGTTAATGTATGGAACAGTAGACTATCAGTTTTTCCATGGTCTAACTGCTGGTGTAACTGGTTCAATCAATAATTTCAATGGACAGGATCACTATTTCGTGCCTGCTTTTCCTGTAGAGGCTACTATAAATCAAGCCACTGATGACAACTACAATACTGATTCTAGACATGGTAATATTCACATCAATTATCTTAATCAGTTTGGTAAACATAATATAGGATTTACCGGGGTTTACGAGTATAATTATTATACAGATAACGGAATGAATATCCACGGACAGAATTTCCTCGTTCCCCAAAATCAGGATAATAACTTTAGCAGTGCAATAGATGCATCACAAACAAGTGCAAACACCGGCAAAGACGAATATAAGCTGATTTCATTCTTGGGAAGAGTTACTTACAATTACAATGAAAAGTATTATATCACTGCAAGTTACCGTCGCGACGGCTCATCTAAATTCGGTGTAAACAACCGTTGGGGCGACTTCCCCTCATTTGATGTTGCATGGCGTATAACCCAGGAAAAATTCATGCAGGGTGTATCATGGTTAAGCGAGCTTAAATTGAGGGCAGGTTATGGCGTAACAGGAAATTCAGACGCCATCACACCATATGCTACCTTACTGCTTTATGGACCTATCGGAAGATTTTATGATCCTGCCAATAGTGTTTACCCGCAGGCTTATGCTCCAATCCAAAATGCTAACCCCGATTTAAAATGGGAAGAAAGACATGGTAAAAATATCGGGTTAGATTACGGCATACTTAATAGCCGTATCAATGGTAGTGTAGACTATTTCGACGATAAAACAGTAAACCTTTTGTTTGATTATACTGTACCGGTTCCTCCATTCTTTATCAATTCAATTCTCGCAAATGTGGGTACACTTACGAACAAAGGAGTGGAATTCTCTATTAATGCAGACATTGTAAGAGGTAGGAAATTTACATGGAATGCTGGTGGCCAGATAACTTTTCTTAAAACTCGTATTGAAAGCTTATCAGGAACGTATGCAGGTTATCCAATCAAAACCGATCAGATTGGAAGTGGAACAGCTGTGGGTCGTGGGTTAAGTTCTTACCCAATAACCTATCTGACTCCTGGTTATGCGCCTTACGTATTTTATCTGCCTCATTTCGAAGGTGTTGATGCAAACGGTAACCAGTTGTTTGATTCTGCAGGCGTAAAAGCTCTCACACAAGACCAAAATCCTAACCCTACTAAATATTATATTGACCCGAGTCCAAAATTCAACTATGGTATCAACAATACCTTTACCTATGGCAATTGGACTTTAAACTTTTTTATGAGAGGAGTTGTTGGACAAAAGATCTTTAATAATACTCGTCTTGATTTCGACAATATAAACAGGTTACCAGGTAATAATGTAACAAAAGAGGCACTTACGAATGGGATAAAGGACGCTGCTGCAGTTTCTGATCTTTGGTTAGAAAAAGCGTCATTCCTGCGTATGGATAATGCATCACTTTCTTATACTTTTCAACACGTTAAAGGAATTGAAAGCTTAAGAGCATATGTTGCCGCAAATAATGTATTTGTAATTACTCCTTACAAAGGTCTTGATCCTGAAATCCAGACCCAGGATACAAATATTGGTGGTACAACCAACCAGGCTTATATTGACGTAAGTTATTATGGAAACGCTTTTTATCCTAAAACAAGATCGTTTACTTTAGGTGTAAGCGTATCATTCTAAAATTTTCTAACTGTTGTTTATAACAATTTAAATTATGAAAACAAAAAATCTTATAAGAGCAGGCTTGATTCCAGGGATTTTCTTGCTATTCTTTATGATGTCCTGTACTAAACTTGATCAAAAAGTTTATAGCGTTGTTCCTGATCAGGATTTCTGGCAAACACCTGATCAGATTGCTGCGGGATTAGCACCGGCATACCAGGGATTAACAGGTATTCCTGATGGTGATTTATTTGAAATTAATGAGTCATCAGGCGGTGAAATGATTGTACCAACACGCGGTAATGATTGGTATGACAATGGAAGCCACCAGGCAATGTGGACACATACCTGGAAACCAGACTTAGGCACACTTGACGGGATCTGGGGCACAATATTTAATGGCATTGGAAAGGCAAACTTCACTTTGAGCGTCGTAAATGCGCTGCCAACACCGCCACCTGGGCTTGACAACATCAACGCAGAATTAAAAGTGTTGAGAGCTTATTATTATTACCTGGCTATGGATATGTTCGGTCAGGTACCTGTTGTAACAGATTTTAATACAGATCCAACTACTATCAATAATAGCATGACGAGAGCTCAAATCTTTGATTTTATTGAAAAAGAGGTAAAAGATAATATTGCTTTGTTGCCTGATAAGAGTCAGGCTTCTTACGGACGTATGACGCAGTGGGGCGCATGGATGCTGTTGGCAAAAATGTATTTAAATGCTCAAATTTATACAGAAACAACTCCCGGCAATCCATCCACAGGCACTGCGCGTTGGGCTGATTGTATTAACGCCTGCGACCAGGTGATAAATTCCGGTAAGTATACTTTGCAGGCAAACTATTTCGACAATTTTTCTATTAATAATGAAGGCTCATCTGAGAACATTTTTGTTGTACCATTTGATAAGGTAAATATTGGCGGTATGAATTGGGAAATGCAAACTTTACATTACCAACACAATCTTACTTACAATTTAAGTGGCAGTCCCTGGAATGGCTTCTGCAGCAAAGCTGACTATTACAACCAGTTTGACAACGCTGATCAAAGAAAAGCGCAGTTTCTTGTTGGTCAACAGTATGGTTCCGATGGCTCCGCTTTAAAAGATATTCAAACAGGCTTGCCTCTTATCCTCAGCCCATATGTAAACCAACTTTCTAATCCTGCGGATTCATTCAGACTGGCAGGTGTACGCAGTGTGAAGTATCAACCTCAGGCCGGAACAGCAGGAAATCAAAGCAATGATATGGTGTTGTTTAGGTTAGCAGACGCATATTTAATGAGGGCTGAAGCAAAAGTGCGTTCAAATACAGATCTTACCGGTGCGCTGGCTGATATTAATAAAATACGTGAACGTGCTTATGGTGATGCAAATCATGACTGGACGCTGGCAGACCTCACATTGCCTAATATTTATGCAGAGCGTCAAAGAGAAATGGCTTGGGAAGGATGGAGCAGGCAGGATGCTATTCGCTTTGGAACATTTGGCAATGCAAGAAATCCTGGCAAAGCACAAGACCCCGATGCACATTTGCAAATATTCCCTATACCTTCACCCAGAATTTCTGCAAATCCTAATTTGAAACAAAACCCCGGATATTAAAAATTTTAAATAGTTTTTATAAGAAAGGAGCAGTTACATTCGCTGCTCCTTTTTAATTTACATTATTAAAGCATTGCCTGCGATCTATAAAAATGAGATTGATAGAATTAATCAAAATAATTTGCTGCAGCTTTTTAATAATCCTATGCTTAAGTTGTAATAAGAACAAAAGTTCAACAAAGGAGGTCTTGCTTCAATCAGTGCCTTCATCTCAAACCGGCATTGATTTCGTTAATTCGGTAAAAGACACAAAAGACTTTAATATTTTTCGATATCGCAATTTTTACAATGGTGGCGGCGTAGCAATTGGAGATATTAATAACGACGGAAAACCTGACATCTTTTTCGTGTCAAATCAGAACAGTAACAAGCTTTACCTGAATGAGGGCAATTTTAAATTCAAAGATATAACTGCACAGGCAGGCGTTCAGGGAATTCATAAATGGCATACCGGTGTAACAATGGCCGATGTTAACGGCGATGGCTGGCTCGATATCTATGTTTCAAACAGCGGTGACGTGAATGGTGACAACCGTGCAAACGAACTTTACATCAACCAAAAAAATGGAATTTTTAAAGAAGAAGCGCACCAATATGGGCTCGATGATAAAGGGTTGGGTACACAGGCGGTTTTTTTTGATTACGATCACGACGGCGATCTCGATTGTTTTATTTTAAATAATAGTTACAAGCCCATTGGCAGCTTTGGCTATAACAGAAACATAAGAAACATTCGCGATTCTGTAAACGGCGACCGGTTATATAGAAATGATAACGGCCATTTTCATGATGTAAGTGCACAAGCTGGAATTTATGGCAGCGAAATTGGTTTCGGACTCGGTGTTACCGTTAGCGATCTGAACAATGATGGCTGGGATGATATTTACGTTTCAAATGATTTCTTTGAAAGAGATTATTTATACATTAACCAGAAAGACGGCACTTTTAAAGAGGTGATCGATGACGCAATGAACCATATTAGCGAATCCTCCATGGGATCCGATATAACCGACATCAACAACGATGGAAATCTGGACGTTTTTACTACAGATATGTTGCCCGAAGGCGATCGCCGCTTAAAAACAACGACAAAGTTTGATGATTACGACGTGTTAAATGCAAAGCTTAAAAATGACTTTCATCACCAGTTTTCATGTAATTGCCTGCAGCTAAATAATGGTGACGGTACTTTTAGTGAAATAGCGCAAACGGCTGGAATAGATGCTACAGACTGGAGTTGGGGCGCACTTAGTTTTGATATTAATAACGACGGTTGGAAAGATCTGTTTGTAAGTAACGGAATCAGCAAAGATTTAACCGACCAGGATTTTCTTACCTATTTCGCCAGCGAAGC
Organism: Parafilimonas sp.; assembly: GCA_035547495.1. GTDB lineage: Bacteria > Bacteroidota > Bacteroidia > Chitinophagales > Chitinophagaceae > Parafilimonas. The sequence continues at coordinate 36,844 of DASZUY010000340.1, forward strand.
TGTGATGAACCAGATCAAAAATGGTGGATTGAATTATGATGATTTGCTAAGTAAAATGCCATCAACTCCAATTCTTAATTATGCTTTTCTTAATGAGAAAAATTTGTCTTTTAAAAATGTTTCGCAGTCTATCGGATTTGATAAACCAAGTTTTAGTAACGGTGCAGCATACGGAGATCTTGATGGTGATGGAGATTTAGACTTAGTAGTGAACAATGAAAACATGCCAGCCTTCATCTATAAAAACCTGGCACAAGAAAAATTGCATACGCATTATTTAAAAGTAAAACTAACCGGCATCTCTCCAAATACATTTGGTATCGGATCAAGAGTCACTATCTATACAAATGGGATGAAACAAGTGGAAGAAGAAATGCCAACACGTGGTTTTGAAAGTTCGGTTGATCCTGTACTAAATTTTGGTATCGGTTCAATTAATAAAATTGATTCTTTGGTTGTGTGGTGGCCAAATATGAAAATGCAGCGCCTTTATAATATTAAAACTGATACTACGCTTGATCTTCTTCAAACAAATGCAACCGAGCCTTTAATAATCCAGGGCAGCGTTGCGCCTTCAATGTTTAATAATGTAACTTCAAAAATAATAACCGGTGATACTTTACATAAAGAAAACGCTTTTATTGATTTCGATGTGCAGCGGCTAATACCTAAAATGATTTCAACTGAAGGACCAAAGCTTGCAGTTGCTGATGTAAATGGCGATGGGCTTGAGGATTTTTTTATGGGTGGCGCAGCAAATGACACAGCGAAATTATTTATACAACAGCCGGATGGTCATTTTATTCAAAAGCAGGAGTTCGTTTTTCAGCAAGACAAAAATATGGAAGATGTGGGCGCCGAATTTTTTGACGCAGATAATGATGGCGATATGGACTTGGTTGTTGCCTCCGGTGGTAACCAGGATCCGCCAGGTTCTTTTAATTTGCTCACACGTCTTTACCTTAACGATGGGCATGGAAACTTTACAAGAGCTTTTAAAGGTTGGCCGCTCATAAGTGTAAATGCTTCTTGCGTGCGGGCGGGTGATTATGACAATGACGGTGACAGCGATATTTTTATCGGCGCGAGGTGTGTTCCCGGGGCATACGGCGAAATACCTGCAAGTGTACTTTTAAGAAATGATGGTAGTGGAAAATTTACAAATGTTACAGCACAGATTGCACCGCAACTTTTAAAATTAGGAATGGTAACCGACGCCCGCTGGTGCGATATTGATGGTGACGGCAAAAAAGAATTGATTGTTGTTGGCGATTATATGTCGGTGACAATTTTAAAATTTGTAAACGGTAAACTGCAGATAGATAAACAAATTCCAAACTCTTCAGGCTGGTGGAATTGTTTAACGGTGGCTGATATAAATGATGATGGTCATCCTGATTTTATTGCAGGTAACCGCGGTGTTAATTCAAAAATGAAGGCAGATAAAGATCATCCTTCCTACATGTATACAAGTGATTTTGATGATAATGGTCAAACAGAAAATATCTGTACTTATTACAAAACTGATGGAAAGTCTTATCCCTACATTTTGCGTGGTGATTTGGTTGCACAAATACCAGCATTAAAAAATACATTTTTAAAGTATGATGCTTATGCGGGCAAACCTGTTGAAGACATTTTTTCTAAAAGTCAATTAGATGCAGCTACAAAACTTGAAGTTGACCAGGAGCAAACCTGTGTTTTTATAAATGATGGCAAAGGCAATTTTTCTATGCAGCCATTGCCACTCATGGCGCAAATTTCACCGGTGTTTGGAATCACCGTTGGCGATTTTAATAACGATGGTTATAAAGATCTGTTCATGGGCGGAAATTTTTACGGACTTAAACCTGAAATGGGCAGATGGGATGCGAGCTATGGTTGCACTTTGCTTGGTAATTCAAATCATACATTTACTTATATACCTCCTGCACAAAGTGGTTTATTTGTAAAAGGTGAAGTGCGCGATATAAAACAGATAAAAACCGCTGCAGGAAATTTAATTATTGTGGCACGTAACAATGATGCGCTGCAAATCTTTAAAGCACAGAAATAGTTCTGTGCTTTATAACCGCACATAATATGCACGGAGTATATTCTTATCGCAAACAGAAATGGATCGCTTCAGGCAAAAAGATTTTATATTTTTCTTGTTTAGTGATGTTGCTTTTTTCCGCATGCCGGTCAAAAAAATCTAATCCTTCTTTTATAGAACTCTCGCCGAATGAAACCGGTATTCATTTTATAAATGCATTAAAGGAGCATGATTCGCTAAACATTTTCGATTACCTGTACTATTATAATGGCGGCGGCGTTGCAATCGGAGATATCAATAACGATGGCTTGCCCGATATTTATTTTACAGCAAACAGCAAAGGGCACAATAAACTATATCTTAATAAAGGTAATTTTAAGTTTGAAGATATTACCGCAAAAGCAGGTGTGGCGGGTATTTCAGATTGGTGTACCGGCGTTACGATGGCAGATGTGAACGGAGATGGATTATTGGATATTTATGTATGCTCTGTAAATAATAAATTAGGATTAAAAGGTCATAACCAGCTCTTCATAAACAAGGGCAACTTAACTTTTACGGACAGTGCTGCTGAGTACGGGCTCGATTTTTCAGGGTACTCAACACAAGCTGTTTTTTTTGATTATGATCATGATGGAGATTTGGACTGCTATTTATTGAATCAATCAGATCATCCGAACGAAAAATATGGCGACAGTTCATTGCGGAAAAAAATAAATCCTTTTGCTGGTGACAAATTATTACGAAACGATTTAAATACATCAGCAAAAAAATTTACCGATGTAACGCAACAGGCAGGCATTCTCTCAGGTGAAATTGGTTATGGTCTTGGTGTGGCAGTAGGTGATTTAAATAATGATGGATGGGATGACATTTATGTAAGCAATGATTTTTTTGAAAACGATTATTATTACGTCAACAATCATGATGGTACATTCTCTGAAAGCGGGAATAAATATTTCTCTCACTATTCAAAATTCAGTATGGGCGATGATATTGCCGATTACAACAATGACGGACAACTCGATGTAGTAACGCTGGATATGCTGCCGCAGGATGAAAAGGTTTTAAAAACGTATGGAAGCGATGTACAACCCGATATTTACAATCTTAACATGACAGCAAATGGTTTCGAGGATCAGTACTCGCGAAACTGCTTGCAGAAAAATATGGGAGATGGTACAAAGTTTAGTGATGTTGCATTAATGAATGGAGTTGCTGCAACAGATTGGAGTTGGAGCCCGCTGCTTGCAGATTTTGATAATGATGGAATAAAAGATTTGTTTATTTCAAACGGCATTGTTAAACGGATGTCTGACCTCGACTATATAAAATTTAATTCATCTCCATTGGTGCAAATGCAAATCAATCAAACAAAAAATTACGACTCAGCTATTCTTAGTAACATTCCTTCAGGAAAAGTGCACAATTATATTTTTAAAGGAAATGCTGATGAGCGATTTTCTGATGTGAGTAATGCTTGGGGGTTTAATCAGCCAACTTTTTCTAACGGCGCGGCTTACGCAGATTTAAACAATGACGGTCACCTTGATCTTGTTGTAAATAACATTAATGATGTTGCAACAATTTATAAAAACGTATCATCGGCAAAAAATTATCTCTCCGTAAAATGTGATGGAGACGATTTAAACACACTGGGAATAGGTTGCAAAGTTTACTTATTTAATAAAGGAAAATTGCAGTACCAGCAATTAATTTCAACAAGAGGTTTTCAATCCTCGTCAGATCCGCGTTTGCATTTTGGTGTTGATACAATTAGTAACATTGATAGTTTGCTGGTTATATGGCCAAATCAATCTTATGAACTATTGAAAAATATAAAAACAAATAAGCAGATAATATTGCAGCAAAAAAACGCGTCAGGCGTTTTCAGTTATAATTTATTTTTTAAAAAGCAAACCTATGCTATAACTAATATTACTGACAGTATAAATTTAAACTGGAAGCATAAAGAAAACAGCTTTCTTGATTTTAGTCAGCAATATTTAATTCCGCATGAACTATCTACACGCGGTCCTAAAATAGCTGTTGCAGATATAAATAAAGACGGGCTCGATGATTTTTATGTTTGCGGCGCAAGATTCCAGGCAGGCGCATTGTTCACTCAAAATAAAGATGGAAGCTTTGAAAGAAAAGATTCAGCGTTGTTCCAGGCAGATGCGGGCTGCGAAGATGTTGATGCGATTTTTTTTGATGCGAACAACGATGGCTACAAAGATTTGTATGTGTGCAGCGGAGGTAATGAAGTTGATGGAAATGTGCCACAACTTTTAGATCGTTTATATTTAAATGATGGCAACGGCAATTTCATAAA
>DASZUY010000341.1:0-1837 GCA_035547495.1 Parafilimonas sp.
TGTTCTTTCACCACGCGTTCAGGTTCGGGGGCTTTTTCTTTTTCCCAGTTTTCATCATACTTAACAAACCAGCTGAGCCATAATGTTCTGGAAAATCGCATAAGTACAGGTTGCAAAACAATTAAGAGAAATGTATTAAAACCAAGCCAGTAAAAAACACGATTATCATTAATCGAAACACCAATTATCGCCCACCACAAAAAAAATGTAATAATCGAAAGACCTATCGTAACTGCATAGCTCACGTAACCAGTGCCATAATAAAATCCAACTTCAAGATCGGTTGCTTGTCCGCAAACAGGACAGTGATCGTGCATTTGCATGTAACGTCCTTTCTTTAATGCGTAAGGATTATCATATTTAAAAAGTTTTCCCCGCCGGCAGCGCGGGCAACGGCAAGTAAGAACACTCCAGAAATAAGATGGTTTATCAGAAGCCATAAAATACCACAATATGCTGCAAGTTACTGCGATTATTTGGGAGAATTTTAAAAAGCAACAAGCGCCTTTTCAAGCTGAATACTTCTTGACCCTTTTATAAGAATATAAGCGTTTTGAAAATTTTGCTGTTTTAACCAATCGGCTGCTTCATCCGCAGAGTTTACATATATATAATGATGTGAAACGTTTTTAAAATCTCCGCCAACGAGTAACACATTACTCCATTTGTAATTATCGATCAGAGAAATTAAGTTTTCATGTTCGCGAATACTGTCTTCGCCCATTTCCATCATGCCACCAAGAATTAAAATTTTGTTGGGCGACGTAATGTGCTCAAAATTTTCAATGGCTGCTTTCATGCTTGTAGGGTTTGCATTGTAAGCATCAAGAATTATTTTGTTTGAACCAACTTCAATTAACTGCGAGCGGCTGTTTGAAGGATGATAATGCTCGATCGCTGTTTTAATTTTTTCTTCATCAACATTAAAATATTTGCCAACCGTTATTGCGCAAAGAATGTTTGGTAAGTTATAATCTCCAACAAGATTTGTTTTTACTGATGCATAAGAAAATCCTTTTGTTATTTCAACTTCAAGAAACGGCTGAGAAGATAAAACCTTTCCGCATACATCGCCATCATTAATTCCATACCAAACCACTTCATGAATACCTTTGCTCATTTCATGAAAATAATCAAACTCATTATAAATAAATGCAACACCATTGTGTGCTCTCACAAAATCAAATAACTCGCCTTTACCTTTACGAACACCTTCAATACCGCCAAAACCTTCAAGATGTGCTTTACCGCAATTAGTGATAATGGCATGTGTTGGCTGCGCCCATTTACAATACGCTTCTATTTCTTTTTGATGATTAGCGCCCATTTCTATTACCGCCATTTGCGCATCTTTTTTTATACTTAATAATGTAAGCGGTACACCGATATGATTATTAAGATTGCCCTGGGTTGTATATGTTTTGTAATGCGATGAAAGCACTGCATTAATTAATTCTTTTGTTGTTGTTTTTCCGTTGCTTCCGGTAATACCAATAAAGGGAATGTTGAATTGTTCGCGGTGATGTTTTGATAATTGCTGCAATGTTGCAAGCACATCATCAACCTTAATAAAATTCTCATGATTTTCTTCCGGCGTTTCATCAATCATTGCATAAGAAGCGCCTAACTGCAAAGCCTGCAATGCAAATATGTTCCCATTAAAATTTCCACCTTTTAATGCAAAAAAAATATCGCCTTGTTTAATCTTACGTGTATCTGTACAAACTGAAGGATGCTGAAGAAAAATCTTATAAAGTTGTTCAATCGAAATGCCTGTAATCATTCAGCAAAAATAACTATGAACTACGAGGTGAGATATATGAAGTTATTTGCAGGT
>DASZUY010000342.1:0-12318 GCA_035547495.1 Parafilimonas sp.
CATTTGTTTCCGCAACAAAGCCAAGATTATCTAACATAATCGCATCATCTGCACCGCAATAATTGGCTTCAATTTTTGCAAGAATATTATTGAGTAAGTTATTATGATGAATCTTTGAATCGAGATGCATGGGAGAGTTGCGGCGAGTGTGAGAAGTGATCAATTTTATTCCTTTCGCATTATCATACACCGGCGGTTTATATTCAGCTAACACAATTAAACAACTTCCTTTTTGATTTAAACGTGGATCCATTCCTGAAGTAATTTTTTCTCCACGTGTAAGTGTTAAACGTATATGTGCATCTGTAAAAAAATTATTTGCTTTTAATGTTTGAAAAATAGCATCACGAATAAATTCTTTTGCCGGAATATCAGCAAACAGTAATGTATGTGCAGACGATTGCAAACGATCAATGTGTTCATTCAAACAAAATACTTTATTGTTGTAAACTCTTAAGCCTTCCCAAACGGCATCGCCGCCTTGCACAGCGCTATCGAACACAGAAATCTTTGCTTCATTGCGGTGATATAATTTGTCTTTAATAAAAATTTGAATGTTCTCGTTTTGCGGATAAAATTTTTGTTGCATGTTAATTTAGTTCATACACAACTGCTTCATAAGCACGAAGCGAATTGCTGTTATTAGTTGAAGAATAATTACTAATTAAAACTTTTGCCTTACTCACATCAATGCCTGTATTTGCATTTGCACTTTCTGCGGAAAAATTTAAAAGCACCAAAAGTTTTTTGTTATCCAACTCTCTTGTATAAGCATATACTTTCTCGTTCTCACTATCCAGCAAATTATATTTTCCATAAATCAAAACAAGATTTTCTTTTCTTAGCCGAACTATCTTTCTAAAATAATTTAAACAACTATTTGCGTCATCTTCCTGCGCTGCGGCATTTATTGCTTTATAATTTGGATTGACTTTTAACCATGGCTTTCCCGTTGTAAACCCAGCATTGCTAGAATCGTCCCATTGAAACGGCGTGCGGCCATTATCTCTCGCCATAATTTTTTGTGCTGATAAAAAAGCATCTAAGTCGCCGCCATTATTTTTTATTTGCTGATACATGTTGATCGTTTCAACATCGCGATAATCATCAATCGAATCAAACTTAATATTATTCATTCCTAATTCATCGCCGTTATAATAATATGGCGTTGCCCGCATTGTCATTAAAAAAGTTGTAAGCATTTTTGATGATAACTCGCGAAATTCAGGCGCATCATTTCCCCAGCGCGTAACCATTCGCGGCTGATCATGATTGCCAAGATAAACCGTTCCCCAACCTTTGTCTGCAAAAATATTATCCCACTTTGTATAAATGTGTTTGAACTGAATAAGATCATAACCACTTGCATCCGGCACCTTAAATTGATTTGCCAGCAAACCTAAACCCATTCCTTCAAAATGGTACAACATATTTAATTCATGCCTGTCTTCATCTACCAAAAGATTTGCATCATGCGTTGTAATACCAACGCCTTCTGCAACCGTCATCACATCATACTTACGCAAAACTTTTTCATTCATTTCTTTTAAATATTCATGCAAATGCGGACCATGTGCATAATAACTAACATAATCGCCGTGATATTTTTCAGGCAACGGCGGAAACGTTATATCTTTTGAAATGAAAGGAATCACATCCATGCGAAAACCATCCACACCTTTATCAAACCAAAACTTAATCATGTTATAAATCTCTTCACGCAGTTTTGGATTTTCCCAATTTAAATCAGGTTGAAAATCTCCGAAATAATGTAAGTAATATGAATTGGTTGATTCATCATATTGCCATGCATCGCCGTTCACATCAAAAAAACTCCAGCGATGCGCAGGCTTTCCTTTTTCTGCCGGCCACCAATGATAATAATTTCTGTAAGGATTTTCTCTTGAACTTCTCGATTGTTTAAACCACTCATGTTGATCGCTGCTATGATTTACAACTAAATCCATTACTAATTTTAATCCGCGTTCATGCATTCCATTTAGTAATGTATCAAAATCATGCATTGTTCCAAATTCCTGCATGATGTTTTCATAATCACTTATGTCATAACCATTGTCGCCGTTAGGCGATGAATAAATTGGATTGAGCCAAACCACATCAATGCCCAAACTCTTTACATAATCCAGTTTTGAGATGATGCCTTTTAGATCGCCAATGCCATCACCATTCTCATCTTTAAAACTGCGCGGATAGATTTGATAAACCACTGCTTCTTTCCACCACTTTCTGTTGAGATTTATTGTGTCTGTAGTTTTTGAATTCATGGCCGGTGATTGTTTCTACAACTAACTGCAAAAACCGTGAAACAAAAATGAAGTGGAGTTTTTTTATTCGATGTTATTTACTGACGTTTTTGCTTTTATAGAATGCGGATACAATTGCTCGTAAAAAAATCTGCTTTCATTATACAAAGATTCATATTGAGAAGGCAAATAACGCTCACTTGTTTTTTGTTTTTCGAAACCTGTTGATTGATGCACATTGTCGTACCAATACTTTGCCCAAATGCCATCATAAGGTTTTGCACCTGGCTGCCAGTGCAGCATTTTTTTTGTATAAGGAATTTGTAAAGCATCGCATAATTGTTGCAAAACATTTTCAGGCGATTTTAAAATTTCATTTGAATCAAGCACAATGCAGGAAAGTTTTTTTTGTTTAAGATGATTGAACAAAAACCATTGCATTTCAATTCCAATATCCTGCATGGTTACTTCACTTCTTACTTGTGCATATGATGCAATGATTTGTTTTGGATCGCGAATAAAAATGATGTTTTCTGTCTGTGCTAAAAAATCAAGATTAATATTAACGAGATGATGTGTCATCTGTTTAAAGAAAGCAATGGGTTTGTGATGTTGTGCCAAAATAATTTTACTAATTACTTCTGTTGCACTGTTGCTTTGTGATTGTAAAATTTCTTCTTTGCCAGGATGATCGCTGTTTGTTTCGAAAAGATAATGTGCATATAAAGGTTCGTCGAACACTATTGTGTCATCGCGCTGTGCAAAAGAATACATCATTGCGGTAGAAATATTACGGGGACTGCTCCAGAGATTTATACGCTTCATCGAACTAAATTAAATAAAAGCCCTCCTGTAAATCAGGAAGGCTTCTTGAATTTAATGGGGCTAACAAATAAATTAACCTAATCTATAACTATTTTTTCTGTTTGAGATTGTGTACCTGCAGAAATTTTAATAAAATAAATTCCTTTTGTAAACGGTTGCAAAGAAATTTTTTCAGTGTAGCCTTTCTCAATTGCATTGAGTGGTTTGTTCATCAAAATTTTTCCTTGTGCATTTGTAAGTGTAAGGGTACCGCTCTTTATTCCTGCATTAAAAACAATATTGGTGTAACTATTTGCAGGATTAGGTTGCACGCTAATAATTTTTGCAAGGTTGATACTTGCAGCAATACTATTACCTTCTTTTTGCGCTGCTGTTATTTGAAAGTCTGCATCCGAGATGTCGAAGAAAATATTATTTGCAGCAACAACTTTTATTCTTGCATTTGTTGAAGTTTGCATGGGCAATACAATATTTGCAACACCATCATTGGGAATGTTCGATTTTAGTTTTATTGGAAAAGTGTTGCCACCATCTAACGAAAGTGTAATATTAACATGCGAACAATTAACAGGTGCAGCAGTTGTATTTGCTACATCCCATTTTACAACATGATGTGAGCCTTCAACCCAGGAAACATTTGTATTGGGCGTTGTAACTTTAAACGGGCCAGCATTTGCATCTACAGTTACAACCATGTCATCAGAATTTGTACCGCCGCCACCAGCATGATTATCTCTTACTGTTACTCTGAAATTTAATGTACGGTTTACAGAAGGTAAAACTTCCCACTCGTTGTTGTTTGTTCCATCTAGTATACTGTTTAAAGCGGGAAAATATCTTTTTGTTGATGTTACCGGTATAAACGAACGAAATACAGGTCCTGTTGTAGAAGTTGAATCAGGAAACTTGTTGGACGTGCCGTTATTATGATAAACATCATACTGTTCCCAGCAATAAGTAAGCGAATCATCATCTGCATCATTGCCGTGTGCCGTTAAAGCAAAAGGCGTTGACTTTGGAATAGTGTAATCTTTACCCGCATTTACAGTTGGCACTGCGTTGCCTGTTGGCGTAACTACCGCACATGTTGCACCAAAACCGTTGGTTATATATTCATCAATTTGCTGAACACTTACTGCGTGAAAATATGGGTCGCTGTGCGGCTGAATATCAGTTGAACCTGTAGTGCCTGCATAACCCATGATAGTAGAAGCACTGCCCGGTTCCATTTGAGCAATAGTGCCTTCAAAAGAAAAATCGAATGTATGATTACCACCAAACTGGTGGCCAATTTCATGATCCCAAAAATCAACGATGAAAGGATCTGAGGTTAGATCAGTTTTGAAGCCGGTTACACCAGAACCTTTCGATGAATTATTACAAACACATCCTACGCATCCCGCATTACCACCTGTTGCATAACCCATGAGTAAATGACCTACATCATAATTGCTGCTTCCAATATAGCTGTCGATTGTGCGTTGTGATTGTGTGTTCCATACGCCGGAAAAATAACCTGTCGGGCTGCTTTGAAAAGGATCTGTTGACCCGTTTAAAAAAATAATCGTGTCTTCATTATTTACATAATTAAGATGAATGCCAAAATCTGTTTCATAGATTGCGTTAGTTCTGTTGAGATCTGTAACCAAAACCGAAAGCACACTTGCTTTTTTTTGTGCGTTCGTTATTTCGCGACCGGTTAAACATAATTTAGAAAATTCGCCGCCTGTTGTTACTGCAAAACGATATGTTCTTAAATTTCCATCACTTGTTGTAAAAGGTTTTGCTGTACCCTGAACATTGCTGTTTAATATTTTTTCCAACTTGCAATCGAATACTTGTTTCTCCTGTGAAATATTACTTCTGTCGAACACAACATACAATTGATTTGCAGTTGTAACGGGATTAATGTAAACGGTATTTCTTTCAGCAGAAATAATTATTGCATGAAAGCCAAGTGGTGTAACATCGAAATGAATTATTGCCGAGTGATCTTCAATTCCCTGGCCTGTATATGTTCTTATGTTTGGATATTTTGCCTGGAGTTTAGCTTGCATAACAGGTGATTCACTCACACGAAAATGCTCAACGCTTCCGTCTGCAACAGGGATAGCAATTATAAAATGAGATTTTGGAACAGCTACCATTGAACGAAGCGGCGCTTGTTTCAGCGCATTGGTTAAAGCTGTTTCATCAAGACTAAACAATTTATAAACTGCAGGTTTGAATAAGCCGGTAAATAATTGTTCACCTTTTGTGAAATTTGCAACTTGATTTGCTTCAACGGATTTCCAGAAATTGTTTTGGGCAAATAAGGTTGTACATAAAAAAGATAATAAACAGAGTAAAAAATTTTTCTTCATGTGGAGTTTTTTTAGTTCTTAGTTAAATCAAATTTATAGGTTTCATTCTTAGAAACGTTTTATAATGCTGAACGGGTTAGTAATTTATCCTTTTTCCGAAAATGCATGTAGCAGTTGTATTGCCTGATTTGCTTCCTTAACATCATGTACACGCAAAATATTTGCGCCGTTTAATAAAGCTATCGTGTTTAGAACAGTTGTGCCATTCAACGATTCTTCTGCGGTAATGTGTAACGTTTTATAGATGGTTGATTTTCTTGAAAGACCTGCAAGAATTGGTTTATTTAATATTTTAAAAATTGAAAGTTCTTTCAGCAGTTGAAAATTATGTGTTGATGTTTTACCAAATCCAAATCCTACATCAACAATTACATCATTAATATTATTTATTCTGCATTTTTCTGTTTGATGAATAAAAAAATCCAACACTTCACTTGTTACATTTTCGTAAGTTGGATTTTGTTGCATCGTTTCCGGCGTTCCCTTCATATGCATACAGATGTATGGAACATTTAATTTACCAACTGTTGAAAGCATTTCATCATCCATTGTTCCGCCGTTAATATCATTCACCATACATGCACCGGCTGCAACTGCGTTTTGTGCAACTGCTGCAGAATAAGTATCAACAGAAATAAATATTTCAGGAATTTTTTTTTGAATCGCTTCAATTGCTGGAATCACTCGTTCACATTCTTGTTCAACAGAAATTCTTTCGCTCTTCGGCCTGGTGCTTTGCCCACCAACATCAAGAATAGTTGCACCTTCTGTAATCATCTTTTCCGCCTGTTGTAAAACTTCATTAAGGGTTTGAAAACGGCTTTTATTGTAAAATGAATCAGGCGTTACATTAATAATACCCATTACAATGGGTTTATCAATAACAAGCAATCTTCCGTTACAATTAAGCGTGAACATTATTTGTTTGATTATTTTTGATGCATCACAAATATAAGCTACGAGCTGTGAGTGGCGGGCTGTGAGTAAGCATAATAATAAAATTTGAAATTATAAATGACGACAGAAAAGCAGTTTGATGCTGCAATAGAAAATTGCAAAAACATTTTTATTAAGAAAACGATTGATTATGGAACAGCGTGGCGTGTATTGCGCACCATTTCTGTTGTTGACCAGATTTTTATTAAAGCGTTGCGCATAAGAAATATTCAAAACCTCGCCCAACAAAAAGTTGATGACGATGTGCAAAGTGAGTTTGCGGGTATTATTAATTACGCGATCATTGGTTTAATTCAGTTTGAAATAAATAATGCAACAGTTGAAGAATTGCCTGTTGAAACGGCTTCAAAATTATATAACGCTGCTGTTGTTGTAACAAAAGAAACCATGCTGAATAAAAATCATGATTACGGCGAAGCATGGCGTGAAATGAGCCAGGAGAGTTTTGTTGATCTTATTCTGATGAAGTTGTTGCGCATACGCCAAATTTTAAATAACGATGGACGAACTTTAATAAGTGAAGGCATCGATGCAAATTATATTGATATAATAAACTACGCTGTTTTTGCATTAATACTAATTGATGAAGGAAAACATGCGGGCTAAATAATGTTTGAGTTTATGACATCTTATAAAAAAAATACACTATTAATTATACGTTGGGTTGTTGGGCTGCTTTTTATTTTCAGCGGGTTAATAAAAGCAAATGACCCGCTTGGTTTAAGTTACAAAATGCAGGAGTTTTTCGAAGCATGGAATTGGTACACATTCAACAACTATACTTTGGCTTTATCACTCGTAATGAATGTATTTGAAGTGCTTGCCGGCATTGCAGTAATTATCGGGTGGCGAATGAAGTTATTTACATGGCTGCTTTTATTGCTGATAACCTTTTTTGCTTTTTTAACAGGCTACGCGTTGTTCTCCGGAAAAATAAAAACATGTGGTTGTTTTGGTGATTGTCTTCCGTTAACGCCTGGCGAATCGTTTACAAAAGATTTGATATTATTTATTTTGATATTGATTTTATTCATTAATAGAAATCAAATTTCATCTAACGTAAGAACGTTTGCTGCTGTAACAGTTTTAATGTTATGCATCGTGTCTGTAAGCGCTTTGCAGGCGTATGTGATGCAACATTTGCCGCTGCTCGATTGTTTGCCTTATAAAAAAGGAAATAATATTTTGAAGGAAATGCAGCCGCCTCCCAATGCAGTTCCAGATAGCGTAGTGATGGTTTTCAAGTATAGAAAAAATAATAAGATTATTGAATATAGCATGAATGATTTGCCCGCAGACCTGGATTCAACTTATGAATTTATTGACCGCAGTGATAAAGTTGTAAGACATGGAAACGCCACGCCGCCAATAACAGATTTTGCTTTATCCACTTTAGAAGGAAATGATACAACTTCTGCAATTTTAAATTCTACCCAATACAATGTTATGTTGTTTGCAAAAGATTTTGAAAATTATCCAAAGTGGAATAACAAGCGGTTTAGAGAACTGCAGCAAATACTTCAGCAAAAAAATATTCATTTATTTATTATAACGGCAGACAAACAAAACGGGGCAACATTATTCGGCAATAAAAATAATATTACTGTGCTTTTATGTGATGCCACAGTTATAAAAACTGCAGCAAGAGTAAATCCAACTTATTTTGTAATGAAGGGCGCAGATATAATTAATAAGTTTAGTTATGTTGATCTCGCAAATAATATTTCTTCAATAGAAAAATTACCATAAAAAAAGAAGCTTGTTTAAAGCTGCTTTTCCAATAGGTGTTTTATCTCTAAGATTTCTTTTTTACTTCTCCTGAACCCAAAGGTTTATTTCTTGCAAAATCAACAAGTATTGGCGCTGCTACAAAAATAGAAGAGTAAGTACCAGTGATCACACCAATCAACATTGCAAATGCAAAACCGTGTGTAACCTCACCACCAAAAATAAACAGTATGAGCAAAGTAAGAAATACAGTAAGTGATGTCATTACTGTTCTGCTTAAAGTTTGATTGATGGCGCGATTAATAATTTCTTCTTTTGTTGAGCCCTTCATTAGTTTGGAATCTTCACGAATTCGGTCATACACAATAATAGTATCGTTCATTGAGAAACCAATAACCGTTAATACCGCAGCAATAAAATACTGATCTATTTCCAGCGGAAAAGGAACTACTTTTCGTAAGAAGCTAAACACTGCAAGTGTTACAAAAACGTCGTGCAATAAAGAAACAATTGTTCCAAGTGAATATCGCCAGTCTCTAAAACGAATAAATATGTAAAGACAAATAATGATAATGGAAACGATGGTTGCTGTTTTTGCACCTCGTTTCAAATCATCGGAAATAGAAGGCTGCACCGTTTCTGAACCAACCTTATACTTTGTATCAAATGTGTGATAGGAAGTTCCTGCCGGCAAATATTTTTGTAATCCTTCATACAATTTTCTTTCTACCGTTGAATCAACATTCTGCCCGGTTTGATTGATCATGTAAGAAGTTGTTATATCCAATTGGTTTGGTGAGCCGATTGTTTTAATTATTGGAAACTCACCAAAAACAGGTTTTAAAGTGTTCGCAACATCCGTTGTGTTATATTCTTTATCGAATAAAATGGTATAACTGCGGCCGCCTTTAAATTCAACGCCTTCATCAAAACCATTTATAAAAGAACCAATACCTAAAATCAAAACCACCACAGAAATGCCGTAAGCAATTTTTCTATATTCAATAAACTTAAACGCAGCGTGTTTAAATACTTTGCGCGAAATTGCTGTGAAGTATTCAAAGTGTCGCTGTTTGTTTGTATAGAAATCTGTAATTAATCTTGAAACAAGAATGCCGCAGAACAAAGACAACGCTATACCGAGCATCTGTGTTGTTGCAAAACCAAGCACGGGTCCTAATCCAAAAATAAACAAGATAGCTGCCGTTAAAAATGTTGTTACGTGTGCATCAATAACCGGCGCATAAGAACGTTTATAGCCATCATTCACTGCAAGTATGTAGCTTTTGCCTTTGGTAAGTTCTTCTTTAATTCTTTCAAAAATAATTACGTTGGTATCAACCGCCATACCAATGGTTAATACCAAACCCGCAATACCCGGCGCTGTTAGTGTAAAACCAAGTGCACTTAAAATACCAATCGTAAAGAGCAAGTTTAAGATCAATGCAATATTCGCAACCCAGCCTGCTGTGTTGTAATAGATGAGCATTAAAATAAAAATCACAATAAACGAAATAATGAACGACATTGAGCCGCCTCTCACTGCATCCTGGCCAAGCGTTGGCCCTACCTGCGTTTCAGCAACAATTCGTGCAGGTGCAGGCAGCTTTCCTGACTGGAGAATGTTTGCAAGATCCTGCGCTGTTTGAACTGTAAAGTTTCCTGTTATTTCAGAATTACCACTTGGTATTTGATGTATAACATTAGGTGCACTGTAAACATAATTATCTAAAGCAATAGCGATTGGTTTACCAACATTATCGCCTGTCATTTTTGACCAGATGCGTGTGCCTTCCGCATCCATATCCATGTTAATAGAAGGCGCTCCTCTTTCATCATACTGCTGGCTTGCTCTGCTAACATGTGAACCATCTAATTTTGCCTGCCCGTTATCTAATGTTTTAATGGCATATAGTGCAAGTATGTTTTTGTCGGCAAGTTCTTTTTGTTCAGGCTTGCCATACATGAATACCAGGTTTGCCGGGAATTTATTTTTTACAAAATCAAGATTGAGATAAGAATTAAGCGTTCCTGTATCATTGGTAGAAACATAACCTAATGCAGACGAGTATTGCATTTTACCATCCTGACCTTGTTGCGGCGGAATAAATTGTACAATGCTTTGAAGCGGATATTCTTTCCTCTTTATTTCATTTGAATCAGTAGTTGCTTTTGGATTGACACCTGTTTTTGCAGTTGTTTTTGATGGTTGAACGTTATTGAAATTGCCAATTGCATTTGTATCAACCTGGTTTGTTGCCGCTGCTATATTTGCTTTAGATGTATCAGTAGATTGTTTTACTGATGTGTCTTTTGATAACGTATCAGGCGTTCCTTTTAAATAATCTGATAAAGCCTTTTGTGCAGCGTTGATATTGTTATCTAATTCAGAAAGATTATATACTTCAAAAAACTGAAGATTAGCAGTTGACTGCAAATATTTGCGCACTCTTTCCGGATCGGTAACGCCGGCTAATTCAATATTAATAATTCCTTTTTTTGGATCGGGATTTATGTTTGGTGAAGCAACACCAAAGCGGTCGATACGTGTAGTTAAAATGCGCACCGTATTTTGAAATGCTGCATTAGCCTGGTCTCTTAAATAACTGATAACTGCATCATCAGAAGATCCAGCTTTTATTATACCATTACTGCGCGTAATAAAATAAGGCGCGAGCCTTGCACCACCACTTGCATTTTTAAATTCTGTTACAAACAGCGTAATTAAATCTGTACCGGTTGTTCCCTTTTTTTGTACCGCTGCATTCAATGCTTTATTAAACACAGGATCTTTTGTAAAATTTGCAAGCGATTTAATTAATCCATCCAAACCTACTTCCATTGTTACGCTCATGCCACCCTGCAAATCGAGACCAAGACTTAATTCTTTATCTTTTGCGCTGCGATAAGTAGTTAAACCAAACGGACCAATCTTAGCATCTTTGGTACTGTCAAGCAAGCGTTGCAGCCTTTGCTTTTTAAAAATTTCAAGCGAATCGTTGTAGGCATCCTGTAGTGCTTTATTGCCAGGATATTTTGTTTGTGCGGAAGGATAGTTTGCTTTAACCCAGAGTGCAGCTCTGTCGCTCATATCAGATTCATAGCTGCGAACAATCCATGTAAAAGATAATTGGTATAAGCAGATTAGTATAAGGGCAAAAGCAAAAAAACGCACCAAACCTTTCAGTTGCATATTATGAAAAATTTTAGAGAGCGGCAAAGATAGTGGTTTGCAGCATATGGGCAGAGACAAAAAAGCCCTTGAAAAAAGGTTAAATTTTTAGCTGAATTCATCAATTAGACACGTCAATCAGTACAACATCAAAATACAACGGAGAATTTGATGGCACCAGGTTTTGAATTCCTGTGCATCCATAGGCAAGCGCAGAAGGCACTACCATCCTTAAATGCCCGCCTTCCTGTATGTATGGAATTGCAATTTGCCATCCTTCAATAAATTGATTAAGCGGAAGTGTAACAGGAGTGACAATATGTGAAGAATCAATTACCTGGCCGCTTAAAAGACTAGTGGAATAAGTTACAGTTACTGTAGAGTCAATTGTGGCTTTTGAACCCGAGCCCGGATTGATTACCTGGTAATAAATGCCATTGCTGTCAACGGTGTAATTTATATTGTTTGAAGTGCAAAAAGCCGCCATTGATGGCGCTTCAGTTGATGGCATAGCAGGCATGCAACCATTGTCATGTTGTTTTTTGCAGGAAATAAAAATTAAAATTGATGCAGTTGCTATAAGAAAAACTGGTAACAGGTTATATTTTATCCGTAGTGGGTTCATCAGTATTGGTGTTATTTTTTTCTTCTTTTATTTTTAGTTCTTTATATGCCTGTTCATTCATTTCCCATCGGAAACGTTTATAAAAAAATCCGGTGAAAGCCACAATAGCTGCAATGGCAATAAAAATTACAACCGGGCTGCTTTGAGAATAAGCAACCATATCTGCACGCACATACCAGCCAGACTCAAGCATTAATAAAATTGCAGCACCCAATGCAAGACCAATAGGTATTCCCGGAAAAAATTGTTTTAAGATTGATTTTTCTTTAAAGCGATTCTCCTCCCAATATTTCAAAAAAGCATGTTCTTTTTCTGTAAGCATTATGCACTAAAAATTGCAGAACATTTCAGGGAAACGTTTATTATGATTTAATATTGCATTCT
>DASZUY010000343.1:0-15002 GCA_035547495.1 Parafilimonas sp.
AACTGTCTGCATTTTTTTCGTTATTCTGAAAAGAATCAAAAAGCGCGATCGCAGATATCTTAATTCCTTTTTCTTTACTTACATCGCGATGTGGTTTGTTCCAAACATAATAGCCATAACAAAAAATAAATATTGCAAGCACTAATATTACCGATACAGCAATTCTTTTCCAATTCATGATAATTATAAATTGACTTTGTTACCAAAACTTATTTAATAATTCACCGGCTTTGGTTTTTTAATTGTAAACACTCTTGAAATATTGAAACCAAAATGGATATCACCTTTACCCCATTGCCCATAGTTTTCTGCAACTACTGTTCGTTCAGTCATACCTGTTGAATTGGTAAAGTGCAATTGAAATACATGTCCGCCGGTTTCAATTTCATAGCCAATAGAAAAAGTATTGTATGTGCCCGGCAGCTTGTAACCCGGAAGCTGATAATAATATTCAAGATTGATACTTGAGCGTGGCGTGATTTTAATTCTTGCGCCGGCACCAAGCGCAAATAAATCATTAGGCGATGTTGCATTATAAACAATGTTTTCATGAACCATTGTTGGCATTAATTGCAATGAAAATGCATCTGCAAATTTTCTTGCAATTAATATTTGATAAGCAAATGAAAGTTTATCTGTTTGCCGCGGATGAATTGTAATTTGTTTTTCTGATTTAAGCGCTGTTGTATCTGTTTCATACATAACAGTAGATAATAAAGTAAGCGAAACCGGCATTGCATGTTCACCTTCAGATTGCCAAAGCAACCTGTATTTTAAAAAGCCATCATACTGTTTTTCAAATGTGCTTCTTCCAAAGCCAACATTCAATCGGTTTGTTAATCCGTAATCTAAACCAATGCGCATTGAAGCAGCATCTAAACCAAACATGTTGTAAAAACCATCATTCAATTTACCAAAACGATGCGATACAAGTAGGTTAAGCACGCCTGCTTGCGTGGTTTCAACTGTATGCCCATCTATTAATCTTGTACCGGCAAAAGTCGCATCAGTAAATTGTTTTTTGGGTGATGCTTTTTTTGTTGATGCATCAAGCAAAGAATCAAGATTTATGTTTTGAGCATTTGAATGAAAGCAGCTAAACAAACTCAGCGCAAAAAATATTATTACATAGTTTTTCATAAGATATTATTGTTTATCGTATTCACAATTCACATTGATTTCAATTTCTTCTGCAATTTTTTTCTGTACGAACGATTCTCCAATAACATTGTAATCTCTGCGCTGAACTTTAAAACTTGCAGTAGCGGCAACAATTCCATTTTTAACTGTTATCGTTCCATCGGCAGAAACAGGTTTTGTTACATCTTTAACAGTAAGATTTCCGGTTACGGAAACATTGTATGTTCCGTCTTTTGAAAAATTAACTGAAGAAATATTGGTGATCTTTCCTTTAAAATCTGCTTTTGGAAATTTATCTGAAGCCATATAATCATCATCATTAAAATGTTCTTCCATTGCTGCTTTTGGAAAATGAAAGCTTTTGATGGCAATCTTAAATTCAACATCACCCGTGCCTGCATTTAATACACTAACAGCTTCATTATTTTCTGCTTTAATATCTTCCAGCGGCGTGTGAGAAAAAAAAGAAATGTTGCCGTTGCGTGTAATAAAAATTTGGTTGTATGCGGATGAAGCAAAAATTAAAAGCAGGCTTATGCAAAATGTTTTTTTCATTGCTTGAAATTTTATATTAATTATCAGGCGCGCCAAGATTTACCCAGGCTCTTATTTTGTTTATATCACATTCTGGTAATTGATTTCCGCCCTGCGGCATAGGATTTGGATTTCCGCCCTGGTAAGAAACAGAAGACACAAGTGAGCCATAAACATATTTTCCATCTAATGCCAAAGATTTAATGGTAGCATAATCATATAAATTAATACCGCTGGATGAAGACGAACCTTTATGGCAACCCTGGCAACTCGCATTAAGTATATTAACGATGTCAATGTTATATGATACATTAGTTGTGTCGCACGTTGTTGCCGGGTATTGCACTTGCGTTTTATCGTAGTAGCAACTGCCAAATGCAAACACAAATATTATTGCCGTTGTATAAAAAAATATTTTTTTCATCATTGTTATAATTGTTCAATTAATTATTAGGCGCACCCGCATTAATCCATTTCGTTATTTGCTCTATGTTGCAATCGCTAAGTTTTTGCCCGCCTTGTGGCATGGCAACATAACCTTGCGACCAGTTAATGCTGCCGGCAAGTTTTCCGTTTAATGCAACTGTTTGTACGCCGCTGTATGTGCTAAGATTTACGCCACCATTTTGTGTGTTATTGTTATGGCAACCTGTGCAATTCAGTTGCAGAATTGGTTGTACTGCACCTGAATAAGTAAACAAAGATGTATCGCAACCAAACGAACAGTTTGTTGTGTTTTGCGCACCTTCATTAATCCATTGCGCAATTAAATCTGGTTGCTGTTTTGTAAGCGGCTGATCAGGTGGCGGCGGCATTATATCTTCATCGCCTGAAGTTGTTATAACTCTATAGATTTTACTGTTTTTAGCATTGCCCGGCACTATTCCTTTTGCAATAATGTGATTGTATGAATCAAGTATATAACCCTGTTGATGCGACGCTGCATCGTGGCAACCTGACTTCGCACAATTGCTTTGGAACAGCGGGAGAATTTCAGACTCAAAACATATAAGTGAATCATTTTTCCCGCCACCATTCCCAGTGCCGGTTGTATCTCCTCCATTCTTATTTCCGTCGCCCGGATTTGCCACCTGATGTTTACAGGAAAAGACTACAATAACAATCAAAAAAGTAACTGTTGTTACAATGGCTATTTTATTCAAATGCATAGCATCATTTTTATTTCAATAAACAATTAAGCATATGATCTCATCACCAACAGCAAGATGCTGCTATTGGTTAAAGCCAATACTTGGATAAATGATGTAGGGTAAACTATGGCAGTAAGAGAATGCAAATTGCCTGAATCAAAATGCATCCGAGTGCAAAAAAAATGCTTCGCTCTAATAGCAAACGATGCGCCAAAAAAAATATTTTTGATAAATTTCTTTCTGAGATTGGTTTAACAATACCTTTTAGGCGCGCATAAAAAGCCCTGCTATGAATAGCAGGGCGTTAACAAACTGCCATAGTTTGCTACAAGATAATGAAGCGATATACCACAACATTATACTGCAAATTTTCTTAATTCATTTACTGTTATTATGATCTGAAACTTTTCTGAACCTGATTTTAGTCAGTTATAAAATCCGTCAGCCTTGAAAAAAATCCCACATTAGTACGGCACTTTGAAAGGTAATGGTGTGTTCGTCATTTCAGCGTCAGCAAAAACACATTCCAAACCCTTGCGTTATACGTTGCTGTCTATTGCCATGAAATGGCGTTCCTAGCCAGCACTGATGGCGGCCACTCGCAGCCAAATCGTTCGTTCCTCACTTATCGGCTTTGTCGGCGAAGCCGGCTAAGCGTCGGTGCCGTTACTACCGGCATAGCTAAACTTCTCTTTAGCCCTATGCTGTTCGGCATGACATGCTGAACGCTTTCGCTGTCTTTATTAAGCCCGTTCTTACAGTAATAACATTTATCCTTTCTCTTATTTTAATTCGCTGAGACTGCAAATTTAGCTTGTTCATTAGCGTAAGTGCGACGTTGCAAAAGCCTATGGCATATATTGAACTATGATCTATGCAACAGATAGGTTTTTAAACAGCCTTAATCAATTAAATCAGTTTAAGACAAAGTCAAATAAGTGTATTTTTGTATCGATAACGTTATTCTTTGGTAAAGAGAAGTGAAACGAAATAGTTTTTTTTGAAATGACTTCGACTAAAAATTCGACTAAATACAAAAACCATTGATTTACAATGGTTTTTGATTCATTTAGCGGACCGGACGGGACTCGAACCCGCGACCTCTGCCGTGACAGGGCAGCATTCTAACCAACTGAACTACCGATCCAAATTCATCCGTACTTTTACGGGAGTGCAAATATAGGGGCATTAAAGCTTTTTAGTGCAAAACGTACAATTAAAAATTCTCTTACTTTTACCGCCCAACAATTTTTAATATGCCAGCGTATCCGAACAGGCAGTTTTTAGATTTTGAGCAGCCAATTAAAGAGTTGTATGAACAAATTGAGCAAACAAAAAAGCTCGCTGAGAAAAACTCCAAGATTGATTATTCGCAAACCATACAGCAGTTAGAAGCTTCCATTGGTGAGAAGCGAAAAGAAATCACACAACATTTAACGCCGTGGCAACGCGTTCAGCTAAGCCGTCATCCCGAGCGACCATACACGTTTAAGTATATTGAAAAAATGGTCACGGATTTCATTGAGCTGTATGGCGACCGCAATGTTAGAGATGACAAAGCAATGGTTGGTGGTCTCGGCGAAATTGATGGTCATACCGTAATGATCATTGGTCAGCAAAAAGGAATCAATACTAAAATGCGGCAGCAACGAAATTTTGGAATGGCAAATCCCGAGGGATATCGCAAAGCGCTGCGCTTAATGAAGATTGCTGAAAAATTTAATAAACCTGTTGTAACATTAATTGATACACCGGGCGCATTTCCCGGAATGGAAGCCGAAGAGCGTGGACAAGGTGAAGCCATTGCACGTAATATTTATGAGATGATAAGATTACGTGTGCCGGTTATTTGTTGCATTATCGGTGAAGGCGCCAGCGGTGGTGCGTTGGGAATTGGTGTTGGTGATAAAATTTTAATGATGGAGAACTCCTGGTACACTGTTATTTCTCCCGAAAACTGCAGCACTATTTTATGGAGAAGTTGGGAGAAAAAAGAGATAGCTGCAGATCAATTAAAACTTACTGCAACTGATATGAAGGGCTTTGGTTTGGTAGATGATATTGTTCCCGAACCCGAGGGTGGCGCACATTGGAATTATAACCAGGCAGCATCTATTTTAAAAGAACATATTTTAAAAGCTTTAGATGAAGTGAAAGATATACCGCCGGATAAACGCATCCAGATGCGTATAGAAAAGTTTGGTAAGATGGGGCATTGGCAGGAATAATATTTCTTCTTATACATAAAAGAACAGCAGTATAAACCACCCGCGTGTTTATCAAAATGAGAAAAAATAGAAGCTTTCCCGGGAATGCGTGAATGCAGACATTCCCGTGAAATTTTTTGTTCTATCTGCGTATTCAAAAATCTAAGAGCTACTAATCGTTTTGCAAAACAGAAAGCACAAGTTCTTTATAACTTCTGCCGATGGGAATACACTTATTATTTATTTCAACATCGGTTGCAGTAAAGGCTGCTATTTTATCTTTCGCTGCAATAAAAGAACGGTGAATACGTAAGAAATTATTTTTTGAAAGCAGATCTTCAATTTCATTCAACTGAAATTTTGTAAGAATGCTTTTATCTTTTGTAGTGATGCGCACATATTCGCGCAGGCTTTCTATGTATAAAATTTCATCCATAAAAATCTTCACACGTTTTTTTCCAACATTAAAAAAGAAGGACTTTCTTTCGTGGGAAGCAACACCTGTTTGATTTAATGTTTGCGGTGTAAATTGATTTAGTTTATTTACTGCTTTTAAAAAACGATTAAAGCGAATTGGCTTTAATAAATAATCAATCACATTTAATTCATAACCTGCCAGTGCATATTCTTTATATGCTGATGTAATAATTACACTCGGTGGTGTTTTTAATGCTTCTAAAAAATCAAGACCTTTTAGTTTAGGAAGATGTATATCAAGAAACATTAAATCTATATTGTTTGCCTGCAACTTTTCCATTGCGAAAATCGCATCAGTGCACACTTCACTTAATTCTAAAAAAGGAACCTGCTGAATGTAATCTGTAAGTACTTCAGCAGCCAACGGTTCATCTTCAACAACAATACAATTATATTTCAGCATAGCTGTTCAGTTTTACGGTGAGATTTACTTTAAAAATATTGTCTTCATTTTGCACGTTCAGCGTATAATCGCTGTACGTTAATTCAAGCTGGCGTTTTACATTCACCAAACCAATATTAGAAACAGGTTGTTGTTGTTCGCATGCATCTTTTGAATTTTCAATTTCAAAATTAAGCACATGATTTTTTGCAGTAACAGTTATATTGATGAACGATTCAAATCTTGTTTCGCTAATACCATGCTTAAATGCATTTTCAAGAAACGGCAACAATAATAACGGCGTTATTTTATAAGCATCACTATCAATATCTTTTTCAAAACTTACCGTTAACCTGTTGTTGTAGCGAATGGTTTCGAGTTCAAGATAATCTTCCAGCACTTTTATTTCATCTGTAAGTTTTATCAGTTTATCATTTGATTCATACAACATAAAACGCAACAGTTCAGACAAGCGCATTACCACTTCTGCTGTGTCATCTGATTTTTTTCTTGCTAATGCATAAATATTATTCAAAGTATTTAAGAGAAAGTGTGGATTGGTTTGATTTTTTAAAAACTTCAGTTCAGTTTCCAGCTTTTCTTTAATCAGGTTCTTTTCTTTTTCTTTTGCTTTAAGCTGATCACGCACCGAGGTTATAGCAAGCATAAGACCGTATGCAAAAACAATGTAAAGAATAGCAACGATCACTCTTTTAATTTCAAGCAAAGGCGCTGCGGCATTCGGCGTTTTGTATAAATACGGCAAAACGATATAATTGGTTAGCGCCCGGTCTATTACAACACATAGAAAAAAAACTGCAACAATTTCAAAAGAGTTGTAAAGCATGCTATGCCGCTTTTTTACGATATTGTTGTTTGCATAATAAATCATGTAATAAGGAAATATCATTTGCGGGATTAGATAGATTATGCCCGCAATTATATTAACGTAAATCAATCCTGCCGGCGACAGGTTTGTTTTTGTTCCCTTATCCCACAAATAACTTGTAAAAGAAAATTGCAGAAAATAACAAAACCAAAATAATATGTGAAGCAACACACGTTTCACTCAACAAAATTGCACTAAAACAATTTTAAAATATGGCAAACTGCTGAATTGCAAATTAAAGTATACAAATAACAGTTTTTAATGTACTAACACAGTACAAAAGGCAATGATTGTTTTCTATATGCTTTTATATTTTATAGAAAGAATATCGCCTTACAACACATATGTGAAAATTATTTTTACTCGTTTAAAATTTGCGTAATGCCATGTGAAAAATATTCTTCATCAGCAGCATTTAAAAATATAATAACTGCAGGTGCTATTGCTGGCACGCTTGATATTTTAGCTGCCTTTGCTGACTATTATATTGAAACAGGAAAAGGTCCGGAAGATGTGTTGAGATTTATTGCAAGCGGTGTATTTGGTAAAAGTGCCTTCACCGGAACAACAGTGATGATTTGGAGCGAATTACTTTTTCATTTTTTGATTGCGCTGATATTTACAACCATCTATTTTATTATTTACCCGAGAGTAAAATGGCTGCATATAAATTTAGTTTTAACTGCATTAATCTTAGCCATCATTACGTGGTTAGTAATGAATATAATTGTTGTTCCGTTGAGCAGTACGCCTTCTATTCCTTTTAAATTTATAAGTGCAGTAAAAGCTATTGGCATTTTAATTTTTACAATAGGATTTCCTTTAGCAATTATTTTTAGAAATTTTTATCGATCTCAAAATGAAATTGTAACAGTGGTTACATAATTATTACTCAAGATAAATTTGAAGCAAGCCGTCAGGCAAAACAACATGCACCTGCTTTTTTTTACGATCAATTTTTTTAAGCGTTTCTTCATGCAAAGGAATTAATACTTCTTTTTGCTGAACATGGGTTTGTAACAATATTTGTTGCGGTTGTTCAATCACCGCTTCTACTTCACCCAGTTTTTCTTCATTATTAAAAATGATAAAGCCAATTAAATTTATGGGTGCTATTTTACTTACATACTTTTCAAAATCATTTTTAGCAAGCCATATTTTTTTTTGAAGAAGTTTTGCTGCTTGCTCTTTTGTGTTGATGCTTTCTAATTTTAAAACCGTTTCAGTTTCATTTTTTGAGTTTGAATTTTCGATGAAATAAGGCAGTTGAATATTTTTTTGTGTTTCTATAAATAATACTTCTGCCTGTTTAAAAGTTGTTTTTTTGCCAAGCATATGCGTTAATAATAATTCGCCTTTCAAGCCAACTGTCGCAACTAATTTTCCTATGTGAATATGCTCATCCATTCCATCAAAAATAGAAATAAAAAATCCCAACATTGCTATTGGGATTTTAAGAAAAATTTTTCCAATGGTTACTTACGCTTCTGCTGATTTTTCAGTTTCAATTTTCTTAGCAGCTGGCTGCGCATTCCTGGCAAGTTTTGATTTTCTGTGCTCATCGCTTCTACGCTTAATGTGCACTTCATGTTCTTCATGCCATTTCTGAAACTTTTGCATCGCTGCTGCTTCATCAAACAAACCCAATTTTACACCGCGCAATAAATGCTTTAGATAGAGCACACCTTTAAAAGATAAGATGCGGCGAACAGTATCTGTTGGCTCAGCACCTTTGTGCAACCATTCTAATGCTTTCTGACGGTCTAACTGGATTGTTGCAGGAACAGTTAGCGGATTGTAGGTTCCGATTTTCTGGATAAATTTTCCATCTCTCGGTGCACGAGCGTCGGCTACTACTATAAAGTAGAATGGACGTTTCTTACTTCCGTGCCTTTGAAGTCTGATTTTTACTGCCATTTTAAATAGAAATTTAAAGGCCTTTTTACAAGGTTTAAATGAATAATGGACTGCGAATGTAAGCGATATTTTACAATCGCTGAAACAGTGCAAATAAAATTAAATAAATTTTTATCAGCGGCGCATTCCGGGCATTCTCATACCCGCCATAGGCATTTTATTCATCGTCTTCATCATCTGTTTCATCTGGTCAAACTGCTTCATCAATGCATTAACATCTTCTATAGATTTTCCAGAACCCTTGGCCAAACGCTGCCTTCTGCTTTGATTAATTACATCAGGATTGGTTCGTTCATAAGGCGTCATAGAATTTATTACCGCTTCCACGCCTTTGAAAGCGTCGTCACTAATATCAATGTCTTTTATTGCTTTTCCTACCCCGGGAATCATTCCCATCAAATCTTTTAGGTTGCCCATCTTTTTTATTTGCTGAAGCTGGTCGTAAAAATCCTGGAAGTCGAATTGGTTCTTGCGGATTTTTTTCTCAAGTTTCTTTGCCTGCTCTTCATCAAATTGCGCCTGCGCTTTTTCAACGAGCGAGGTAATATCACCCATTCCCAAAATACGCTGCGCCATACGATCGGGGTAAAAAATATCCAGTGTATCTAACTTTTCGCCACTGCTTACAAATTTTATGGGCTTATGTACTGTATATTGAATGGAAAGCGCCGCACCGCCGCGTGTATCACCATCAAGCTTGGTTAAAACAACGCCGGAAAAATCAAGCCTGTCATTGAAAGCTTTTGCAGTGTTCACTGCATCTTGCCCTGTCATTGAATCGACAACAAATAATATTTCTGTTGGATGAACAGCTGCTTTAATATTCGCCACTTCTGTCATCATCGCTTCATCAACCGCCAAACGACCCGCTGTATCTATAATTACTACATTTTTATTTTTTGCCTTTGCTTCTTTGATGGCGTTTTGCGCAATGGCAACAGCATCCTTTGTTTCAGGCTCGCTATAAACTTCAACATTAATTTGTTCGCCTAAAACCTTTAACTGGTCAATGGCTGCAGGACGATAAATATCTGCCGCAACCAGCAACGGAGATTTTTTCTGGCTCTTTAAATAATTCGCCAGCTTTCCGCTAAAAGTTGTTTTACCACTACCTTGTAAGCCGGCAATTAAAACAACAGCCGGGTTTCCGGTAATGTCAAACTTCGCTTCAGTGCCGCCCATTAGCTCGGTCAACTCATCCTGCACGATTTTCACCATCAATTGTCCGGGACTAATTGCATTAATAACTTTCTCGCCGGTTGCCTTATCTTTTACTTTATCTGTAAATTCTTTAGCGATTTTGTAGTTAACATCGGCATCAATTAACGCACGGCGAATATCTTTTACTGTATTGGCAATATTTAGCTCATTAATTCTTGCTTCACCTTTCAGGTTTTTAAAAGCACTTTCAAGCCGTTCTGTAAGATTATTGAACATAAAAAAATTTGGGCTGCAAAGATAATTCCGCAGCTTATTTCTATTCTGCTAAAAATTTGGCTTTGATTGGTTTATTTTTGAATGATCTTAAACAATTCTTATGATACAACGCATACAAACGGTTTGGCTGTTGCTCGCATCTGCCTGCGCTTTCTTAACCATGAAATTTGCTTTTTATTTCATCGGCCCGCATCCGGATATGCCATCCGACCAATTTAATGCTACTACTAACATGATTATTTTAATTCTAACTTCTGTACTTGGAACACTTTGTCTGTTTACCATTTTTGTTTTCAAGCAGCGGAAATTGCAATTGTGGTTAACCATTCTTGGAATAGTCATCAGCGCTTTAAATATTTTTTTATACTTTAATTCCAAGAAAAATTATTCCGGCGGCGGGCTTGCGCTTACTTCGGTATTTGCATTTCTCATTCCGATACTCTTAATTCTTGCAGCAAGAGGAATTTATAAAGATCAAAAGTTGGTAAAAAGTATGAACCGGCTGCGATGATGGTTTAACAACGCTTTTCGCTCTTCGTAAATCTTCATTCTTTATTGTTTACTATTTTTGCATAAATCTTTTTAAGATGATTAAAACAGGTAACCCAATCATAAGTATCTATACTGAAATGACACCTAACCCGGAAACAATGAAGTTTGTTGCCAACAAGCTTTTGTATCCCGGCAAGAGCATAGATTTTCAGGATGAATCACAGGCTGGTCCCAGCCCTTTGGCAAAGGAACTGTTCAGCTTTCCTTTTATAAAAAGTGTATTTATTGCCAGCAATTTTGTAACGCTTACAAAAACTGCAGACACGGAAGACTGGCAGGATGTAATTCCTTCAGTAAAACAATTTCTAAAAGATTATTTAGAAAACGGCGAGCCTATTGTGAATGAAGATGAAGTTGCAAAAACTAAACAAGACACTGGGAATATTATTTTAAGCAATGATACCGATGTAGTAAAACGTATTAAAGAATTGCTGGATAATTATGTGCGTCCTGCAGTTGAAATGGATGGCGGCGCCATTCAGTTTAAAAGTTACGATGATGGCGTTGTGAATTTAATGTTGCAGGGAAGTTGCAGCGGCTGTCCTTCATCAATGGTTACATTAAAAGCCGGCATTGAAGGTATGATGAAACGTATGATACCGGAAGTAAAAGAAGTGGTTGCCGAATCAGAATAGTTTATAAAGTTTTACGCAAAAACGCTAAGTTTTGCAGGAAGCAAAGTTTAGCGTTTTTTATTTACCAAAGTTTGGTCGCATCTTTTTTTCATTACATCCTATTTAATAAATCGTTTTTATTTGCGCATCTTATTTTGAATCGATCTTTATCAATTATTTTTAAACTGAATTTATCAAACTAATGTCGGGCTTAAAAAAATATTGGTTTTATTTATTGATGATTGTCTGCATTACGGCATGTCATTCTAAGAAACAAAGCAAAGAGCCAAAAAAAACTCCGCCGCCGGTTGTTGATGTAATTGTAGCAAAAACGCAAATTGTTTCAGACAGCGTTGAAGCCAATGGTACTGTTATATCAAATGATTTTGTTGAACTGCATCCTGAAGCCACCGGAAGAATAACGTATCTCAATGTTCCCGAAGGAAAATTTATAAAAAAGGGAACTGTTATTGCACGCATAAACGATGAAGATCTTGTAGCTAATCTTAATAAAAGCAAAGCTGCGTTGGTTTTGGCACAGGCTTATGTTGAAAGGTTAAAACCATTGCTTGCAGTGCAAGGTGTAAACCAGGCAGACTATGATGCTGCGGTAAATACAGTAATCAGCACACAAGCGGATATAAATTATTCAGAAGCATTAATTGATAAAACAATTATTCGTGCACCGTTTGATGGTGTTGTTGGTTTGCGGCAGGTAAGTATTGGCGCTTATGTTAGCAATGCAGATGTAATTGCAACCATGCAGCAGGTAAAAAATTTAAAGATCGATTTTACAGTACCTGAAGATTATAGCGCTTATGTAAAAACCGGTTCTGCAGTGCAGGTAATTTTAGACGCAACCACAGATACCATAAAGCATGCAGCAACAATACTTGCAATTGAACCGCAGGCAAACACCATGACACGCAACTTATTGGTTCGTGCCGTGCTGAATGATAATGCACGGGCAAATCCCGGTGCATTTGTAAAAGTTTTTATTACAGGAAACTCAAGCAGGCAAAGTATTCTTGTCCCAACCAACTGCATTATTCCGAGTGATATTAACAAACAGCTAATACTTGTAAAAGATGGCAAAGCAAAATTTACAAATGTTACAACCGGTGTTCGCATGCAAAGCAATGTTGAAATAACAAGCGGCGTTAATGCCGGAGATACAGTGATTGTTACCGGCGTTTTATTTGCGCAGGATAATAAACCCGTAAATATCAGAAAGGTGAAGACGCTTGAGAACGCTTCGGTTTTGCAATAAATAAAGAAGCTGTTATTTTGCTCGATCTTTTTAAGCTACTCGAAGCCTACATTGTTTTCTGCTTTGCTTTGTGCTGCATTCAAATTCCATCCGTTAATTAAAACATATGATGTTCCTTCGCCCGCATCTTTATTTGAATATGTGCATTCAACAGTTCTGCTTTCGCCGGGCGCAAGAGAAATATAATTATCAGAAAAAATAACCGGCAAAATATCATCCGCATTTTTCTCTTTCAACACACGCACATGTACAAAAAATGCAACTGCCTTGCCTGTATTTTTTATAGTGAATGTATGCGTAGTTGAATCGGATTTTTTATCAGATGAATGCTCAACATCTACAGAAGTTTGCGGCATATGATTTAATGCAGTATAATCTGTAAATGAAGATTCAGGTGTATAGAACCATTTTGATTTTTTCCAATTTAGTTCATCGGATTTTTGCGAAAGCCAGTACCAGTTGATGTCTTCAACTTTTCCATCGGCATCTTTTAATTCCAATCGCAAAAAATATGTGCCTGATAAATTACTGATGTTTGGTAAAGCAAAACATTCTTTAATTCCATCTTCATCAACAGAAGTTGTAACTGTGTTTGTATATTTTACTGAACCGTCAAGATTATAAACATCCGCTTTTACAGAAAGTCCATCAAATTTTTGCAGCAATGAATTTGTAACATCAACCGCATTTGATTTATAAGAATACATCACATGCAAGGGTATCATAGATTCTTTCATTCCAAAATAACTGCCTGCGGGATAGAGATAATAATCATACGTGTGCCATATTAAACTCGGCCACGGATTTGCGAGCATCCATTGCACAACGCCTGTTGCTGTATTATATTTTTTCAAACCATAAGCTTCCATCATTGCACGCTCGCCTTCATAATTTTGTAATTGTGCTTTTGCTATATAATCTTTCATTGAGTTTGGTTTTCCATATCGACCGTATAATGCGCTGTCAAAAATTTTTGTGTTACCAAACTGCATAGTACCACAGTGATACAGCCAATCGCTGTTCGTGTTAGATATTGAATCTTTCGGCAAAAATTTTATCAAACTTTCATACGGCGGAATAGAAGGACCGGGAGAAATTTCCGTTGCAAAACTCCATGCACCACCGTATTCACTGGTGTCTGCTTCCCAATATGAAGGCGGCACCCAGTCATAAGGTCCGTTCATTTTTACACCGCTATAACCAGACACTTTTGATTTGCTTGCATCGGCCGTTGATATAAGCGGGTTAGGCCAGTTCAAAGCAGTTTCAATATTTAAATAATCACGTTCAACACTGGTATCACGTGGGGGCATATCGCTGCCATTTAACCAAACCATGATACAGGCTTTATTGCGCAGCCAATACATCATACTGCTATCGCTGCTCATTGCAACTGCTCTTTCAGCCTTATCCCAATTTTCAGGATATTGCCATGCACCGCAACACATCCAACCCGTCATTACCAACAAACCTTTTTCATCACATACATCATAAAAATTATCGTCTTCAAATTTGCCTTCGCTGCGCACAATGTTCATGTTCATGTCACGTACCAATTTTAATTCCTGTTCATCTCTGTGCAATGAATGCCGCTGAAAAATATCGGGCGACCATGCAGCGCCACGCAACATAATTGGCTTGCCATTTATAATAAATTCTCTGGATGCATTATTAATAAATGTTGATGTTACTTCCCTGATACCAAAATTTTCAGAAATGGTGTTGCTTGTTTTTCCATTCACTTCTGTACTTATTGCAATCCTGTTTAAATCTTGCTTGCCGTATTGCCAGGGCCACCAAATTTTTGGATGCTGCACATTCAACTGCGTATAATCTGAATTATTAAAAACAATTTGTTTTTTTTCGTTGGGTGCAAGATGTATGGTTTGATGGAAATCGATATCATCATTTATTTTTCCTTTTATTGTTGCATCCTGCGGCTCGCTGGTATAATTTGTTGCCACTGCATATACCGTTAAATGCGCAACATCAAGCGAAGGCAAATCGAAATGTGTATTAACGAAAGGAAAGTCCACACCGACCTTGTCATAAGTTATTATTTCAACATTATTTACAATACCGCCATTGTAATCCGGCGGATAATGTATCCAGTCTGCATAATCAATAGCAAGATCTCCATCTCTTTTATTTGGATTGAATGGACGCAAAATTTCTAACGCTAAAATATTATCACCGCTATAATTTATATCCTTTGTTACATCAAGTTCAATAATTCTAAAAGGGCCTTTAACCTGGGATGAATCTGAAATTAGTTTTCCGTTCAACCAAACATTGGCTTTATAATTTATGCCATGCAATTTCAGCACAACATTTTTTCCGTTTTCAGAAGAAGGTAATTGAAACGATTTTCTAAACCACCATGTTTTATCCAAACGTTTATCCGCAAGCTTTTCAAAATTCTTTGCATAGAA
>DASZUY010000344.1:0-13350 GCA_035547495.1 Parafilimonas sp.
GTGAACAATGTCGGGTTCATCATTTTCTTTA
The DNA here is from genome assembly GCA_035547495.1 of Parafilimonas sp. GTDB lineage: Bacteria > Bacteroidota > Bacteroidia > Chitinophagales > Chitinophagaceae > Parafilimonas. Next base: position 32 of record DASZUY010000344.1, read on the forward strand.
TCAATAAAACGAATGGTTTTATCTACAAACTCATCTAAATAATCCCACAAAGATTCTTTGTTGCGATACGTATTACCCCCACATGTCATGCGCACAATGCGTGCTTTCTCGTTCACAACCTCAATTTCTTTTTCGTATGAAGACGAAACCCTTTTATCACTGATGCGTCTTGTAAAAAGATCAACTTTTCGCACCTGCGGATGCAACGAAAGATGTTCAAGCAATTCGAGAACATATTTTACTTGTCCGCCAGTGTCTTTATCTCTTCCTATTTCTGGTTCGTGATACCTGATTAATCCATGCGGGGAAAATAATTGGATGTAATAGTTTTTCATATGCACAAGGTTAAAAAAATCAAATGTACTTAATCAAAAATAAATGGTTGTGCCTATATTTATTCGCTTACAAATTTTACATTATGTATACAGGCTCTGGTTTTAGTGATTGGGAAATTGGAGATATTACTGTAATTATTCATAAAGGTGTTTATCATTTATTTCATCTCATCATTCCAAATCATGATTATATCGCACATGCAATTTCAAGAGATGGTATAAGTTGGCGGCGAACAAAAAATGCGTTGTTTGTTGGCGATCCCGGTGAATGGGATGATGATATGTTGTGGACGATGGATGTGCGTGAAGTTGAAAATAAATTCATCATGTATTATACAGGTTTGCAAAGAAGGGATCGCGGTGTTATTTCCAGAATTGGTTTTGCTGAATCTGATGATTTGATGAACTGGAAAAAAGTTCACAAACCAAAATTATATATTGAACCGCCGGGTATTTATTATGAGAACACAAATGATAATCCACGCAAGTGGTTAAGCTTTCGCGATCCTTACAGATTCGATTATAACAATGAAACATATCTGCTCGTTTGTGCACGCCGAAATGAAGGACCGCTTTCGCGCAGAGGTTGTGTTGGTGTTGTAAAAATTACAAACGATGAACCAGAGTTTTTACCACCATTGGTTTATCCCCGCGCGTACGATGATGTTGAATGTCCGTGTGCTTTTGAACTGAATGGAAATTTTTATGTGCTTGGTTCAATAAGAGAAGATATTAAAGTGCGGTACTGGTTATCAAAAAATTTTTTTGGTGAGTATGCATCTTTTCATGCGGATGTTGTATTACCTAATGGTAATTACGCAGCACGTACTGTACAAGATGGCAAATACACGCTTGTGTATAATTTTTATTATATGCAAGGCAGAGTTGATTTGTTGCGCGTGTTGCCTCCGCCAAAACAATTAGATACCGATGAAAAAGGCAGGTTACTATTGAAAAGTTTTTATAAGTGGGAAACGATGGTAACAAAAACAATTCCCCAAAAAGATGTTCGTGAGCTTAGAGTATTATATGCTAATCCAACTGCTGCATACCGGATAGAAGAAGATAAATGGGTGTGCAGTTCGAGAAGCGGATATGAAATTTTTTCTTTTCAAAAACCTTCAGGCAGTTTTATTTGGGAAGGAAAAATAAACATAGAAGGAATGGGAAAACTGGGGCTTGTAACAGATATGGATGAATACGGAAATGGTTATTACATCATATTCGATATGTCGCACGGGCTTGTGCACATACGCGCCTGGGGTTATAATGCTGCTAATGCCCGGCAGAATTTTATATTTAATGAAATACAATCAAATCTTTTTACAAAAAAAGATTATTCATCTTTTTATTTCAAACTTATCAGGTATGGAAGTTATATTGAACTTTCGATTGATGATGAAGTGAAACTAACCTTGATTGACTACACATATTGCGGTAACAATATCGGATTATATTCCGCTTCATCTGTTATATCATTACAAAATTCCGTTATTAAAATTTTACCGGAGCCCGAAGAAGAATATGCAAGCCAGGAGGAAACACAAAAACTTGTGCAATAAAATGCAGTAAGTAGTGATAAAAAAAGCCTCTGAAAAAAATCAGTGGCTTCATAAGTGATCCGGATTGGATTCAAACCAATGATCTTCCCGATTAGATCGGGACGCCCTATTCGGCTGAGCTAATTAATGCTTCAATAATTTTTCTGCTTTTCATTTTCTTGATATATAACTCTCTTTGTCTTGCTGCCTTTAAATCATTAAACATTTCTTTATAAACTAAATTCCATGGCATGCCGGTCTTTGTAAATTTTTCTTTTCCGCGGTTATGATCTTGCAATCTTCTGTCGATATCAGGAGTTGAACCAGCATAATACTTGTTAAGTTTAGTGCTATAAAGTATGTAACAATAAGCAATCATAAAATAAAAGCCTCTGATTTTTTCAGAGGCTTTTGTGATCCGGATTGGATTCAAACCAATGACCTACAGCTTAGAAGGCTGCCGCTCTATTCAGCTGAGCTACCGGACCATTTGCTTTTTATATATTCTTTTCCAATTCCTGATTTTAAATATTTTTCTCTTTGCCTCGCCTCTTGTCTTTTTGCATATTCTTCAGAAAAAAACATTTTCCAAGGTCTATACCCTTTTGTTGAAAAAACTTTACCTGCATTATGTTCCTTAAACCTTCTTTCCAAACTTTCAGTTAATCCCACATAAAATCTACCATCAACTTCACTTCTTATTACATATACTTTAAACATCCCTAAATCCGGATTGGATTCAAACCAATGACCTACAGCTTAGAGGCTGCCGCTCCCTGCCTGCCGGCAGGCAGGTATTCAACTGAGCTACCGGACCATTGCGGCGCAAAAGTAATTTTTAATTAGTTTGCGTCCAAACACTGCTATGGATGTTAATATTGAAGCAAGCTGGAAACAAGTTCTGCATGCAGAGTTCAATAAATCATATTTTGAAAACATAGTTGCTTTTCTAAAAACAGAAAAAGCGCAAGGCAAAATTATTTACCCGCCTGGCTCTTTAATTTTTAATGCATTCTTCAAAACGCCTTTCGATAAATTAAAAGTTGTTTTGCTCGGGCAAGATCCATATCATGGCAAAGGTCAAGCAATGGGCTTATCATTTTCTGTTCCCAAAGGTGTTCGTCCGCCGCCATCACTCATAAATATTTTTAAAGAATTGCACGATGATGTTGGTGTTCCTATTGCAGCTACCGGCGACCTTACTCCGTGGGCAGAACAAGGTGTGCTTTTGTTGAATGCAGCATTAACAGTGCGTGCAGGTGAACCTAATTCGCATTCAAAAATCGGATGGCATCAGTTTACCGATGCAGTGATTAAAAAAATATCCGACGAAAAAACTGGAATTGTGTTTTTGTTATGGGGTTCTTTTGCGCATCAAAAACAAGAGTTAATTGATCAAACAAAACATCATGTTTTAAAGGCAGCGCACCCTTCACCATACAGTGCAGATAAAGGTTTTTTTGGTTGCAGGCATTTTAGTAAAACAAATGAATTCTTAGTTCAACAAAAACAAGAACCAATAAATTGGAGACTTGATTAAAGTCTTTTCTGAATGAACAATGAACTTACTATAAAAAGAACTTCAACAAATGATGATGATTTTATTTCACTCACATCAATACTTGATCATGAATTTTGGAATGAGTTAGGAGAAGATATGGAAACTTATGATCAGTTCAATAAAGTGCCTGATCTTTCAACTGCTGTTATAATGTATGACGAGAAAAAACCAATCGCCTGCGGATGCTTTAAACCATACGATGCTAAAACAGTTGAAATAAAAAGAATGTATGTTAATAAAAGTTATCGTGGTAAAGGCATTTCAAAAATCATTTTGCATCAATTAGAAAACTGGGCAATTGAAAATGGATTTCAATATGCGATTCTTGAAACAAGCATTTATTTTAATGTTGCGCAAAATTTATACAAGCAAGCAGGTTATTTTGTTATTCCAAATTATGATCAATATAAAGGTTTGAAAGAAAGTGTTTGTATGAGGAAGAAGTTGCAATAATTGCTTCATTAAATACATATTAATACTAACAGATTAATCAATACAAAATCCTTCAACCCAAAAATTACTTGTAAAAAACCGCAGTATCTTTAAAATAGTCTGAGAGACTTAAAATTTTACCTTCATCATTAAAAATTATATCTGTAATTACGCGGTTGTTGTATGCATCTGAGCCTTTTAGCTTACCCTGAGATTCGCAAATATGAATACAACGATTTTCGCATACCGGCAAAATGTCAACAATAGTCCATCGCAAATATTCATACCGGCCAAACATAGCGCGGAATAAGGCTTTAATACGGCACAAACCTTTTATAGGCGAAGCCGGAGGAATCCACAAGGTGCTTTCTTCTGTAAACCACTTTGAAACACACTCAGCATCGTTGGTGGCCATATCCTTCATAAAAGAATAAATTAGACTGTGCATATACAATAAACGTATTATTGGTGCACACGGATTGTAGTTATACTTCTTATTAAAACATGCAGCAAAATTTGTATAAAGGAAAATCGCACTAATTATTTCAGTCTTTCTGAAATGTCTAATCCAAATTCTTTCGCCGTTTCTTTTGCCATTTCATAACCCGCATCTGCATGACGAATCACACCAATGCCGGGATCATTTCTCAAAACACGCTTCAATCTTTTTTCAGCTTCATTAGTTCCATCAGCAACAATCACCATTCCGGCATGAATACTATAACCCATTCCAACACCACCACCATGATGAAGACTTACCCAACTTGCACCGCCGGCTGTATTAACAAGTGCATTCAGCAAAGGCCAATCTGCAACAGCATCACTTCCATCCAACATCGCTTCTGTTTCGCGATTGGGTGAAGCAACGCTTCCAGTGTCCAAATGATCGCGACCAATAACAATTGGTGCGTTTACTTTTTTAGTTCGAACCAGTTCATTAAAAGCAACGCCTGCTTTCTCGCGTTCACCTTGTCCAAGCCAGCAAATTCTTGCAGGCAAACCCTGGAATGCAATTTTTTCTTTTGCCAGTTTTAACCAGCGTTGCAAAGATTTATTGTTTGGAAAAAGATTTGAAATTACTTCATCAGTAACTGCAATATCATTTGCATCGCCGCTTAATGCAGCCCATCGAAACGGACCTTTACCTTCACAAAATAATGGACGGATATAAGCAGGAACAAAACCGGGAAAATCAAACGGTGAATGGTTAGTGGTTAACCGTTTGCCGCTTTTATCTGCATATTCTTTTGCTCTTGCCCGGATATTATTTCCATAATCAAAAGTTATCGCACCCTTATCCATTAACTGCAACATCAAATCAACATGATGGAACATACTTCTGTATGCGTACTCAAGATATTGTTCAGGATTTTTTTCACGCAGTACTTTAGCCTGTTCATACGAAATCTCATGCGGCCAATAACCAATCAATGGATCATGTGCAGATGTTTGATCAGTTAGTGTATCAGGAATAATATTTCTTTCAATTAATTTTTCCAAAAGATTAACTGCATTACATAAAACACCGATGCTTTTTGCAACACCTTCTTTTTTATATTTCAATGATGCATCAATTGCCTCATCAATATTTGTATATTTTTCATCGAGATATTTTGTTTGCAAACGCTTGTCAATTCTCCATTCTTCTACTTCAGCAATTAATGCAACGCCTTCATTCATGGTGATGGCTAAAGGTTGAGCGCCACCCATTCCGCCCAAGCCTGCTGTAACATTTAAGGTGCCTTTTAATGAACCACTAAAATGTTTATCTGCAGCCGCAGCATATGTTTCAGAAGTACCTTGTACGATGCCCTGCGAGCCGATATAAATCCAACTCCCTGCAGTCATTTGTCCAAACATTATTAATCCTTTTTTTTCAAGTTCATCAAAATGTTCCCATGTTGCCCACTTTGGAACGAGCTGCGAATTGGAAATTAAAATACGCGGCGCATCTGCGTGCGTTTTTAAAATGCCAACAGGTTTGCCGCTTTGAATTAATAGCGATTCATCGTTCTCTAAAATTTTTAATGCTTTAATAATATTATCGAGCGCTTCAAAATTTCTTGCTGCTTTACCACGACCGCCATATACAATTAATTCATCTGGTTTTTCTGCCACTTCAGGATTCAAATTGTTTAATAACATACGTAATGCTGCTTCCTGAATCCATCCTTTACAAATAAGTTGTGTACCAGTTGGTGTTTTGTATTTGATAGGATCGTATTTTGACTTTGTTTGTGTTGTCATTGAGAAAATTTTTAAACTGATATTAATTACTCAGAGTTATAGTTCATCATTTATAATTCATAATTATTTATAAACTCCACCGCTTTCATCATATCATCATGTAATACTCTGTCTGCATCATTAAAAGAAATATTTTTTCTGAAGGATGAATGCAACTCTTCAAGTATTTCAGAACTTTTTGCTGGTCTTCTGAAATCCAATGCCTGTGCGGCGCTCAGCAATTCAATCGCTAAAACTTTTTCAACATTATTAATTACCCGCAAACATTTTACAGCCGCATTTGCACCCATACTTACATGATCTTCCTGGTTATTGCTCGATGAAATTGAATCGACACTTGCAGGCGTACACAGTTGTTTGTTCTCACTTACAATTCCGGCAGCAGTGTATTGCGGAATCATAAAGCCATTATTCAATCCTGCATCTTTTACAAGAAACATCGGCAAATCTCTTTGTCCGCTGATGAGTTGATAAATTCTTCGCTCACTTATATTAGAAAGTTCGCTCATCGCAATACTTAAAAAATCCAAATGCAATGCGAGTGGCTGTCCATGAAAATTTCCACCACTTACAATCAGATCATCATCCGGAAAAATGTTTGGATTATCCGTAACAGAATTTATTTCGGTTAAAAAAACATTCAGCACATTTTCAAAAACATCTTTAGTTGCACCATGTACCTGCGGCACACAACGAAACGAATATGGATCCTGCACCTGTTTTTTTTCATTTGTAATTATTGAACTTCCGTTTAAATATTCACGAATAATTTTTGCAGTTTCAACCTGCCCCTTATGTGGGCGAATAGATTGAATGCATTCATGCAGCGGCTCGATCAAACAATCAAATGCGTCAAAAGATAAAGCACAAATCAAATCAGCCATCTTAATTAAATGTTCGGCTTTTTTTAAACAAAACATTCCATAAGCACTCATAAATTGTGTTCCATTTATTAATGCCAAACCTTCTTTGCTTTGCAATTCGATTGGTTTCCAACCAAACTTTTCTAAAATGTTTGCCGACTTAATTTTTTTATTTTCATGATACACTTCACCCAAACCAATCAAAGGCAAACTCAGATGACTGAGAGGTGCTAAATCGCCCGAAGCGCCAAGCGAACCTTGCGTGTAAATTACAGGAAGCACATCATTGTTATGCATATCCATCAAACGCTTCACCGTTTCAATTTGAACGCCGCTATAGCCATAACTTAAAGATTTTATTTTAAGCATCAGCATTAACCGAACAATTTCATGCGGCACTTCTTCGCCCATTCCGCATGCATGTGATGTAAGCAGATTGTACTGCAGCTTTTTGATCTGCGTTCTATCAATCTTTACATTTTGCAAAAACCCAAAACCCGTGTTAATGCCATAAAATAATTCATCTGATTGCGCAAGTTTTTTATCAAGATATTCACGGCATTTTAAAATCTTGTCGTGTGCGTTAGATGTTATTGATACGTGTTGATGCTTGTACAGGAAATCTTTCACCTGCTCAAATCCAAGCCAGGAATCATCAAGCGGCAAGTAATTATTATTCATGCAAACAATACTTATAAATGTTGTTCAATTCGCTCAAATAAATTTTTTTCAGCGATACTTTCTTCAATGCCTTTTAAAGCAGATAATATTTTTTTGCTCTGTGTGTTTTCAGCAGTTAATTCTTCCATTGCCTTTTGCAAAGCATTCCAAACAGGCTTTATTTTTTTAAGCAGCTTCTCTCCTTTTGCAGTAAAGGTTATGGCTTTATGCCGTGCATCTTTTTTTGATGTAACAGATTTTATTAAACCTTTTTGTTGTAAGCCCGTTATTAACTGGCTGATTGCAGAATGCGTAACATTCAGCTCATCAGAAATTTCCTTTATTGAAATTTCTTTTTTGTTTGATAAAATATAAAACACAGGAAACCATGAAGCATCAAAATCAATTTTATGATCTTTATAAATACGGTTTACATCATTTATAAATGTATCACCCAATCTTTTTAAGCGGCTGCCAAAAACCAGAAAACCTAATTGTTGATAAAAATTCATCAACAAATATATAAGCGCTTATATAATTTTTGAAAAGAATTTATTTAACGCTGTTAACTTTTAAGAGAATAGAATTGCTCGGCTGCTTTTTTTGCCGGGATGAAGGAAGCAATAACTGCTATAAAAAGAATGGTTAAGGCAACGAGTAAAAAATCGTGCAGCATCATTTTTACAGGATAATAATCTATAATAAAAGTGCCGCCTTCTAATTTTATCAGCTTATATTTTATCTGCAGGAAACAAATTATATAGGCGACTATCATTCCCAATACACCGCCAACACCCGCAAGCAGAAAACCTTCGCCTAAAAAAATATTTTTAATTCTGTTTTCCGATGCGCCCATTGCCTTCAATACAGCAATATCTTTTTCTTTTTCCAGAACAAGCATCGTTAATGCTCCAATCATATTAAAAGCTGCAACTAAAAGTATGAGTGAAAGAATTCCATAGATCACCCATTTTTCAATTTCCATTACAGTAAACAAACTTTGGTTTTGCTGATATCTTGTTTGGACAATAAAATTTTTGCCGACCTTATCCTGCAACTGTTTTTGAATATCGTTTATCTTATCTCTGTTGGTTGCCGAAATCTCTATTGCGCTGTATTGGTTTGCGTCAAGATCAAGCATATACTGCATAAATGCAAGGTTGGTAAATGCATACTTATCATCAAACTCCTGCTGCACAGAAAAAATTCCGGAGGGCTTTACCTGGAATGAATGCATCGCATCAAGACTATTAAAACTTTTTGCTTTACGATTGGGCAAATAAATAACAAGATCAGACAATGGTGATTGCGGATCAGCGCCCACCGCATTTGCAACTCCTGAGCCGGCTATAATTGCAGGTGCATCTGCTGTTCCAAGCTCGTATTTGCCATAGGTTATATAATGATCAAGCTTATTTACACCGTTATAATTTTTATCAACGCCTTTTAAAAAAGCAATGGTTTGATAATCGCCATTTACTAATACAGCTTTTTCTTCAACAACAAAACTTAGTTCTTTAACGCCATCAGTTGATTTCACTTTTTGAACAAGTGAAGAATCAACCGTTATGTATTTACCCGAAGCAGGAACAATTTTTAAATCAGCATAAAAATCTCCATATAAGTTTTGCACTAAACCTTCAAAACCGTTAAACACACTCAGCACTACTATCACTGCGGCAGTGCTTACCATTATTGCAGTCATGCTTATCCATGCAATAATATTTATAGCATTTGTTGATTTTTTTGATTTAAAATAGCGCCAGGCAAAAAGTAAGTTCAAATGTTTGGATGTTTCAAAGTTTCAAAAGAATTATGAACTCTTTCGTTCTTCATTAATCTGTTTAAATAATTCTTCCATTTTAAAAACATGATCAAGGGTATCGTCAACATAAAATTTCAGCACAGGTATGCGGCGCAACTGATTTTTTATGCGTGCTGCAAGCTCTCTTTTAATTTCCCATGCCTGTGATTCAATTTTCTTCAAAGCTGCTTTCTCATCCGCAACCTTGTACATACTCAAATAGATTCTTGCTTCCAGCAAATCAGGTGTTACTTTAACCGAAGAAATAGAAACCATTCCGCCATCGATCATGTTTAAATTTAACCTTCTGAAAATATCATTTATTTCTTCCGAAATAACGGCAGCAACCTGTTTTTGTCTTTTACCTTCTTCCATACTATTACCTTTGCTGTAAAATTAGCACGATTTAAGTTTTGCAGCCGTTAATTTATACTGCATACTTAATTATAACAAATTGAAATGTGCATCAATTAATGCATTTGTTTACGAAACAGTACTCGATTAATGAAAAAATATTCAAGGGTATTTTCATATCTTAAAAATTATAAACTTCAGATCTTTTTATATTTCCTGTTTTCGATTTTGTCAATTATTTTTTCAATTGTATCAATAGGCATGCTAATGCCTTTTTTGGAATTGATATTTAATACAGGCTCATCAGCAATGTCGGGCTTATTGCAGAAGTCGAATAATGCTGTTGTCAGCTGGATTAGAGAAACATTGATATCATCCATTTCTGATCCGCAGGTTGGAAAAATAAAAACGCTTGAAGTAATTTGTTTTCTTATCATCACTTTTATATTTCTCAAGAATCTTTTTCTGTATCTGTCTTCTTATGTGCTTAATCCAACAAAAAATTCTATTGTAAATGAATTAAGAGCTGAACTGTATAATAAAATTCTGCAGTTGCCCATTGGTTATTTTACAGAAAAAAGAAAAGGCGATTTAATAAGCCGCATCACAAATGATATTTCTGAAGTTGAAAATTCTGTTGTTGGTGTTTTGGAAGGATGGATAAGAGATCCGTTAACGATATTAATCACACTCGGCGCATTATTATTAATGAGCCCGCAACTCACGTTATTTCTTTTGATATTAATACCAATAATGGGTTTTGTGATCGGCAGAATTTCGCGTTCATTAAAAAAGCATTCAACAAAGGCAGCATTAAAATATGGCGAAAGCGTTTCAATACTTGATGAAACGTTAAGTGGTTTACGCGTTATAAAAGCTTTTAACGCAGAACTTATACTGCGCGGAAGATTTTTTAAAGTGAACGAGGAATTGCTACATGCAAAAAATAAAATCAGCCGCCGCAGAGATCTTGCATCGCCGTTGAGTGAGTTTCTTGGCGTTATTTTATTTACATCAATATTATGGTATGGTGGTCACGGAATTTTAACAGGCAAACTTCCTTTGGAAGGTTCATTGTTTCTTACTTACCTCGGCGTGTTTTATAATATCATCACACCTGCAAAATCTTTATCTACTTCATTTAGCAATATGCAAAAAGGCAGCGCAGCCATTATCCGCATTGAAGAAGTTTTAAAAGCGCAGAACACGGTTGATGATAATCCAAATGGAAAACAACTTGAACATTTTTCGCACAGCATCGAGTTTAAAAACGTAAGTTTTCAATATGAAGATGTTGTTATATTAAAAGATATTAATCTTAAAATTGAAAAAGGGAAAACCATCGCATTGGTGGGTGCATCTGGTGCAGGTAAGAGTACATTGGCAGATTTGGTTCCGCGTTTTCATGATGTATCAGGCGGAGAAATTTTAGTTGATGGCATCAACATAAAAGATTATTCATTAAGAAGCTTGCGCGAACAAATAAGCATTGTAACACAGGAGCCAATTTTGTTTAATGATACCATTGCAAACAATATTGCATTAGGTGAGCCTGATGCAGCCGAAGAAAATATTTTGAATGCTGCAAAAATTGCGAACGCATATTCTTTCATTCAGCAGAAAGAAAAAAAGTTTGAAACCAATATTGGTGATCGCGGCAGTAAATTAAGTGGTGGCGAAAGACAACGGTTAACCATTGCAAGAGCTTTATTAAAAAATCCTCCCATATTAATTTTAGACGAAGCAACTTCATCGCTCGACACGGAGAGCGAAAAACTTGTACAAGATGCAATTAACAGGATGATGGAAAACCGCACATCTATTGTTATTGCGCATCGTTTATCAACCATTCGTCATGCAGATGAAATTATTGTTTTGCAACAAGGCGAGATTGCAGAACGCGGCACACATGAATCTTTATTGAGAGCTGAAGGCATCTATTTCAGGCTCGTTCAAATGAATCAACTTATTTCAGTAGGTTAAAATCCGCTTTCGGTATTGTTTTTTCAGCGTTTGGTAGTTTCAATAATTACTAAACAATTCATCTTCATTCTTTTGTTGCATCAAGACATGCGAAAGAGTAAAACCAGCATTTTGAAAAGATCAGTTGTCATATAGTTACAAGCAGCTGTTTTTGCAAATCGTGTTCGTCAAATCGGGGAAACCATTTGCTTTCTCGCTATTATTCTAACCTCAATTTTTATTTATGAAGTTTAAGTTTATTATTCTAACAGTACTTCTATTTTTCGTTGCACAGCTTTATGCGCAGCAAACAAAAACAGTTACAGGCAAAGTTACAGATGCTAAAACCGGCGAAGCCTTGCCGGGCGTAACTGTTAAAGCAGGAAATTCAAACATTCTTACGCAAACAACTGCTGATGGCAGTTTTACAATTAATATTCCTGCTGCTACACCTTCATTAATTTTTTCATCCATTGGTTATGCTGATGCTGAAATTCCGGTAACCAGTAACACATTAAATGTAACACTCACCACATCAGAAAAAAATTTGAATGAAGTGGTGGTTGTGGGCTATGGGCAAGCAGTGAAGAAGGACATCACTGGTGCTATTTCAAAAATCAATACAAAAGATATTCGTGATTTTCCTGCGCCCAGTTTTGAATCTGCTATTCAAAATAAAGCAGCGGGCGTTGTTGTTGAATCGGGCAGTGGTAAAGTTGGACAAGGAATCAAGATTCGTATTCGTGGCACATCATCTATTTCTGCAAACAGCCAGCCTTTATATGTTGTAGATGGTTTGCCTGTAACATCATCAAGTTTATCTGATCCTACAAATGATCCAACGGATCCTTTAGTTGATATCAATCCAAACGATATTGAATCAGTTGAAGTATTAAAGGATGCATCTGCGGCAGCAATTTATGGTGCACGTGCAGCAAATGGAGTTGTTTTGATTACAACAAAAAAAGGACACAACAATCAAAAAACGGTTTTGGAACTTGATGCAAATACTGGTATCAGTAATCCGGCAAGGCTCAGGCATTTTATGAATGCAAAACAATATGTTGACTTTTATAACCTGGCGCTAAAAAGCGATGCACAGTATGACATAGCCAGTTTTAGTTCTTTGCAAGAAGCAATCAAGTACTACAAAAAGGTGTATGCTACGTATGGGTTAACATTAGATCAGTTAGCCGACGGCACCGACTATAAAGATGGAAAAGTAAATACAGACTGGCAAAAATTATTGTATAATCATAATGCGCCATCTAATGATATAAATCTTTCTGCAACAGGCGGCGATGAAAAAACAAAATTCTTCGTATCCGGATTTTATAATACAATAGATGCAATTGTTATCAATAATAAATTTTATCGTTATGGCGGAAGATTAAATCTTGAGCATAGCCCAACACAAAAACTTACTATCGGCATCAATATTTCTGTTGATCGCTCACAACTAAACCGCGTAACAACAGACAATGCATTTTCAACGCCGGGTCAATTGGTTGCGCAGCCGCCAATCACGCCGTTGTACGATCCGCAAACAGGCGAGCTTAA
>DASZUY010000345.1:0-23732 GCA_035547495.1 Parafilimonas sp.
AAAAGCAATTACTTTAAATGACTTTGATTGTGCATGTACATCAATACATAAAAAAAGAAAAACTACCAGTGCGCTGATAGTTTTTAAAATGTGTTTAAAAATCCGCATTATTTTTTTGCGGTAAATTTAATTCAGTAATTCTTTTACTGATTTATATAAATTTTCTTTTGTAAAAGGTTTTTCCAAAAACCTATCTGCGCCGCTATCAAGCGCCACATCTTTCACTGCGCCAGCATAACCTGATATCATTACGATTTTTACATCAGGATGTTTTTGCTTAATGAATTTTATAAAATCAATACCCATTCCATCCGGTAATTTATTATCGAGTATTATAACAGATGGATGCTCATTATCTAAATATTGTTTTGCAGCCGCAAGACTTTTCACATGATCCAGTTCCATTTCTTTACCGGTGAGCATAATGTTTAATATTAAACACATGTCGCCTTCATCTTCTACAATCAATACTTTTTTTGCGGCGGTTTTTTGTAATGTAGTCTGAGACATAAATTTGGTTTTATTCTTCTTTGCAATTCGTTTGCCAAAATTTTTGAGTAATTAAACGTACACAACTTATTCAATTATCAAATTGTTTATTTTCACCGGACAAACTTTCACAAACCAATCTGCATGGCTCGTTCATTATTTCGTACAAAGAATATTGATAAAATTTTACGTGACGCTGAAACGATGGCGGATGATCCGCATGCCGGCACAGGTCTTAAGCGTGTGCTTACTTTGCGAGACTTAACTTTTTTTGGAATTGCTGCCATTATTGGCGCGGGCAGTTTTAGCAGTCTTGGTCAGGCTTGTTACAATGGAGGTCCCGGTGTTGTTGTGTTGTTTATTATTTGCGCCGTTGCTTGCGGTTTTACTGCATTGTGTTATTCTGAATTTGCAAGCCGCATTCCGGTTGCCGGCAGCGCATACACGTATGCATATGCATCGTTTGGCGAATTATTCGCGTGGATAATTGGCTGGGCACTCATCATGGAATATTCTATCGGCAATATTTATGTTGCGTTTTCATGGAGCGATTATTTCACGCTGTTCATGAGCCGTATCGGCATTCACATTCCCGATTATTTAACCTGCAGTTATATGGAAGCGCACCAGGCGGTAACAGCAAGTGCAAGCATGGCTGCATCTGGAATCACTTCATCAACGCAGGAATTAATTAATGCATGGAATCATGCGCCGATGATTGGCGGCTTAAGAATTATTTTCGATATGCCTGCGCTGATAATTTGTGTGCTGATAACATCGCTTGTGTATGTTGGAGTAAAAGAATCAAGAAACTTCAGCAACATAATGGTGATCTTAAAATTGTGCATCATTGTTTTGGTGATTGCTGTTGGTGCTTATTATGTAAACCCTGAAAACTGGACGCCATTAAATCCCGAAGGCGTTCGCTCGTTTATGCCGAATGGATTTAGTGGTGTGATGCGGGCCGTGAGTGGTGTATTCTTTGCATACATTGGCTTTGATGCGATCAGTGTTATGGCGGAAGAAAGTAAAAATCCACAGCGCGATCTGCCACGCAGCATGATTCTTTCTTTAGTGATCTGTACGGTTATTTATATTCTGCTTACGCTTGTATTAACAGGTGTAGTGAGCTACGAAAAATTTAATAATGTTGGTGACCCACTTGCAAAAATTTTCCAGGAAAGTGGTAATGGCTGGATGCAATTTTTAGTTTCAATGGCGGCTGTAATTGCCATGACGAGTGTGCTGCTTGTTTTTCAAATGGGGCAACCAAGAATATGGATGAGCATGAGCCGCGATGGTTTATTGCCTTCACGTTTTGAAAAGATTCACCCCAAATATCAAACACCATCTTTTGCAACCATTGTTACAGGATTGGTGGTAGGCGTTCCGCTGTTATTTACCGATAAAGTTTTTGTACTCGATTTCACCAGCATTGCCACATTGTTTGCATTTGTGTTAGTATGTGGTGGTGTGCTGCTCATTCCAAAAAAAGAAAAAGTTGCGGGCAGATTTTCTATTCCTTACATCAATGGAAAAATAATTTTTCCTGCAATTGTTGCTGCTGCATTAATCATATTGCAGCTATCAAATAAAAATTATATCAGCAGTTTATTTCAAATAACGGAAGACAATGCTTCACTCAATGTTTCTACTATTATTTTTTGGGTGATCATGATTTTGCTTGGTATAATTTCTTTATTTAAAAACTGGTCGCTCATTCCTTTACTCGGCTTATCCAGTTGCCTGTATTTATTAACCGGAATGACCGGCGCTAACTGGGCATGGTTTGGTTCGTGGTTAGTATTGGGCCTGATCATTTATTTTATGTATGGATACAGGAAGAGTAAGCTGAATGCTGCTTCCGCTTAGCACCTTCGAACGAAGCAAAACGATTATAAAAATCCATTAAAAATGTATCTTTTTTTACAGGCGATTGCTTACATTCATTGCCCCATTTTGTAACCTGTTAAATTGCTTAACATCTTAAAAAAGCTTTATGAAAACAACTTTACTTTTAATTGCCTTCGCAACTATTTATTCAACATCATCTTTTTCGCAGGCAGGAACATTAGACAGCAGCTTTGGTAAAAATGGTAAAATAAAAAAGATACTTGGCGCTGGTTCAGCGATCGCTGTTCAGTCAAACGGAAAAATTGTTGTTACAAGCAATAGTTTTTTGTCCGGCTTTTCGGTTGTAAGGTATGATCAGTCTGGTCATATCGATCACAATTTTGGTGTTGATGGAATTGTAAGGGCATTTTCTAATGGGCGGGCAACCTCGGTAATTGTTAAACCAAGCGGAAAAATTTATGCAGCGGGATATGCAAATGAGAATTTCGCGGTCGCAAAATTTAATCATGACGGAACTCCCGATAACAGCTTCGGAAATAATGGTGAAGTTTCCACCAATTTTTTAGGTGATTTTGATGATGCTTTCGCTTTATTAGTTCAGCCGGATAGTAAAATTATTGCTGCCGGTGTTGCTTATGAGCCTAATGGAAACGATGAAAGCCGCGTTGCTTTGGCAAGATATAACACAGATGGCAGCCTTGATAGCAGTTTTAATTTTACCGGCAAGGTTGCCAAACATGTAAGCGTAAATGGTTTCGATTATTGCACTTCCGCAGCTTTGCAACCGGATGGAAAAATTATTGCAGCTGGTTATTCGCACAACACAACAACCAACGATGATTATATGTTAGTGCGGTTTAAACCAAATGGTAAAATTGATAGCAGTTTCGGTACGAATGGTGTAACGTTCACAGACTTTGGCGGCTACGACGATGCGAACGGGGTTGCCTTACAATCTGATGGGAAAATTGTTGTTGTTGGATATACGCATGACCAGGATTTTATTTCTAAAATCGTTATAGCACGTTATTCAGATAAAGGAATATTAGACAAAACATTCGGCACAAACGGAAGTGTGATCTTAGACTTTAATACAAACTATGCAACCGGTAATGCTGTTACCATTCAAAGCGATGATAAAATTTTGATTGCTGCATTTGTTGCTTATAACGAGAACTTTACAGTTTTGAGATTTAATAAAGATGGTTCGAGGGATAACACTTTTGGCAAAAATGGTCGCGCAGCTTTTGATGTAGGAACTAACAGCAACGCTAATGCACTTGCGCTTCAGCCCGATAATAAAATTGTTGTAACCGGCGAAGCAAATAACGATATTGTAGTGGTGAGACTGAATAATGATGCATCAACCGGAAATATAATAGTTGATAATTCTTCTTTGGCTTCTATAAAAGATATTTCTTTAAACATTCAAATTTTTCCAAACCCGGTGAAAGATGTATTGCATGTAAGCGGGCTTACATCTGCGCAAACAACAATTTCAATTTTTAATGTTGAAGGAAAATTAATGCAGCGTTCAGTTGCCGTAAATCGAACAACAGATTTAAACATAGCGCAGTTACCTGCAGGCACTTATTATTTACATGTTGAAGAGAATGTTGCTGCTAAACCTAACAACAAAAAAATAAGCAATATAAAGTTTGTGAAGGGAATAAAAATTCTTTGTTACAAAACGTGGTTCTCAGCCTGCACATATTTGTTTTGGAATGAAGACGGCGCTATGAGGAAAAATGTTTTTCTGACAAACAAGGTTCTGAATACCCAATAATGTTTTCGTTTTCTAGCTCCTTCAATTTTTGCTTTATAGGTTTATAATCTTTATTAGCAGGTATTTCCATAACAAAATAAACTTCATTTACCTTTTCTGAAACACAATCGAAACTTTTAAAAATATCTCTTAAATCATTTATATTTTTTGTGTTGTCTATAAGAACAACTCTTACAACCGAATTTCCTGAATGTTGAATAGTTTCCCGATATGTCAACATTTGTTCTGTGTTATCGTATTCTGCAAAAACTATGTCGTCTGATGCAATGAGTGGAGCATAAAAAGGAATGCTGTCAATTTTATAAAGTCCTTTTGTTTCATCAACTATTGTTGCCCACATAGTCTCAACCGTTTGTTGTTCTAAAATGTCACTATAAAACTTAAATAAAATTTTTGTGTAATGGTTGTTTGCTTCTGGCATAATCAGATTCTTGCAGCAAAAAGTTCTTTAATCAGTTCATCAGTCAAATGTCTGTTTTCAACTTTTGCCCAACCGCTTTTATTTTTTGGAAAAGAGTTGCGGCAAAAACCTGCTCTGTTGTCAAAATCAAAAATTGCGTGACAGTAATCATTTATTAAAAGAGATGCGATTAAACCATCGTCAGTCCAGAATATTTGAATTTTACTCGGTTTGTCTTTGTCGCTAACATCAGCAACATTATAAATATGCAGTGCATCTAAAACTTCTGTTTTATTTTTAGTATCAATGGCATAGAAATATCCGGTTGTTGAATCATCTTCAAATATGGCGGCATATGAATTCGTTGGCGAAACGCTATCAACAAAATTTTCTTGACCAACATTAAAAGTTGTTTCTGCTGATATTTTCAATTAAAAGATTTTATGTTCAACAATAAAAATTATTTAAACGTAAGGTCTCAGCCTGCACATATTTGTTTTTCAATGAAGACATAGCAACCCAAAGCATTCTTCACTACATGCCCGGCTTTTTAGCAGCACCAATTAATGTTACGTCTTCAAGTTGCAAAGATTTCACCATGTCTTTTACCGTTTCTTTATACTTTTTAAAATGCGGTGTGGTTATGTGATGTTGATAAGCCGCCGTGTCTGCATAAATTTCAAGAATGGTGATACTCGACGGGTCATTTTTGTCGGCAACAGCATAATAACTTAATACGCCTGGTTCCACACGAATGGCTGTTGACATTTGCTCCCTCAATGCAGCATTGTATGCTTCCAATTGAGAAGGATCAACTTTAATTTTTGCCAGCCTGATCATTTGATTTTTTTCCTGCGCCATAACTTTTCCCTGAAATATAAATGTGCATGCAAGTAATGCAATAATTGCAATGAATGATCTCGGTAAGGTAAGTTGACGTGTATAATTTGCCTGGTATTTTTTCATAAAAATGATTGTGAGTTTTTATTGTTCGTCTTTAGTAGAAAGCAGCTACAACTTTATTCTTTACCAACAAACTTATTTATTTGTTGCTGCCGTTGGTGACAAACAGCAACGGCGGCGGAAAACCTTTTTCAGTTTTGTTTTAAATTTTCATTTTCAACTTCGATATTCTCAGAGATCTTTTGATACTTTTCTTTTTTTTGCGTGCTTTTATAAATTCTAAGACCACCGCCCGCGGCAACTATAAAACCGTAGAAACCAAACAGCCCTGAAAGCGTTCCATTAAAAGAAAGAAAAATTGCTAACAGACCTGCACATAAAATAATCCACCCGGCAATTATTTCGTTGCTATAATTTTCTTTAAGCTCTTTTGATTTTGTGTCCAAACTTTGCGTAAGCATAAAAGCATACTTTTCGTCAACACCTTTATTCAAAAGTGAATGATAGATTTCAAAGTTGGTTTTGCCTGATTCTTTTTCATTCAAGGCAAATTGCCAAATAGATGTAGCGAATTCATAAGATGTTGCTCTTTCAAACGTTGATTGCTTACCTAACTCCGCTAACGATTTATCAATTTCAGCAGATTCAATAATGCCTAAATCAAGGTCTCGCTTTTCAAACTCTTCTTTTAAAAGATGAAAAGATTCCATTGTTAGTTTATCCGATTCATTAATTGCAAAAAGTTGCAATTCTTCGTCAGTCATTCTTTCATACTGCTCTTTAATTATATTTAATTCTATCATGATAGTTTTGGTTGAAAGGATTAAGCAATCTAAAATTTTTTTAGCAATTTAAAAACCATTAAACAAATACAGGCAATGTAATTTTCTGCTTATGGTTCTTGTTTATAATAACAGTTATAAAATTGTTTATTGCAACGCGGTTTTTTAGCCTGCACAGATTTGCTTTACAATGAAGACATGAATTGTTTATTCTTGTCAAAGCTCCTTCAGTATTAAATACTTTTTTCGTCCTGCTGTTAAATAATAAAGTAATAAAAGGAATGCAGGAATAACTAAAACTATCCCGTACTCAAAGTGAAATACAGGTCTCAAAATAAAATCAAGTACAATAATTCCCAATGCAATTGGCATAATCCAATTTCCATTTTTGAAACCGCCAACAGTTAATTTCTTCTTCTCAAAATCATTTAAGACTAAAGAAATTTCAGGACTGCTACACCAATCTATTTTGGCTAAAATTGTGTGTTGTCCTGACGTTACTTCAAATTCCTTTGTTTGTCCATTAGCGATTGTACCGATGTTTTTCCCGTCAAGAAAGAGTTGAAAATCCCTTAACCGATTATTGTATTCTGATGTTCGACTAATTATTATTGTCGCCATGTTTTACTTTGAAATATTTAGTAGATAAATATCAATAATAAACAATTGATTAAAATTCTTCGCTGCAACGCGAGCTCTCTGCCTGCACACATTTGCTTTGCAGTGAAGACGCCGCTGGAATTTATTCTGCAAGAAGTCTGTTTCTTAATTTAATTAAATCTGCTGTATTATAAGCAGAACGAGAACGCTTTGCTTTTAGCCCGTTGTATAAAGGCTTATCGCCTGTCCAGAGAATGCCTTTTAAATATTTTGTAAGCGCAACAAAGTCTGTATCATCTATATCAATGTCAGCAACAAAAGTTTCTGATGCCCGCCAAATATTTTCAGGAATTAATTGCTCATTAATAAAGGTGAGATGAATAAGCAATTTGTCATAAGAAGTTTGCAACTCAAAATCGGTGAGCTTAGAAATTTTTTTAAGTCTTTCCCAATGCTTCCGGATTTCATAAAGCATATATTCATTGCTATAAAAATCAAAGACTGTTTCAGAATTAAAAATTAAATCACCTATTGTTCCTTGAGAATTTAAAAGGCAGGAAAAAATAATGTTTGTGTCAACAATTACTTTCCTCATTTAATAAATCGTTTACGGTTTTTTTTCCACCATCCTTTTTTTACATCATTGGCTAATTTGTCAACCTGCTCCTGCGTTGCTTTTGAATTTGCGGTGGCTTCCTTATAAGTTAAATAATCAACAAGCCTTTGCAACCCTGTTGAATCAACTGTTGCAGGAAGGCGAATAATAATTTCATTTGATGTTCTTTCTATCACCATAATCTTTCGTGTTTTCTGCAATAAAATTAAGCTAATTAAAGTAATGGTTGAATTGAAACGCTGCTCCGCTGCATTACCCTGCATTTATTGTACTTCCTATAATAACAGTTACAAATTGTTTAATGCAACGCGGGTCTTAGCATGTATACATTTGCTTTGTGATAAGACCTCGTTGCGACAAAAAACATTTAGATTAGCTATTTATTTCTGTTTATGGGTGTAATATATGCTTTAGTAGCAATTCTTACTATACTTCTTGGTTTGATTGATTATGTGTTGCTTAAAGATGAACATCGTAATAATAGAAAGCTATTTGTTATTATTATTATTCAATTTTTAGCTGTAGTTACGATGGCATCAATGACTTATTATATAACTATAACTGATGCTCAGAATACACAAACAATTATCGATACAGGTAATTTTAATAAGCATTTAGGCGAACAGACACAACTTCTAACAAAACAGATTGATTCATTGCAGAGTTTAGACGATTCAATTATGAAACATTCTGATTCTTTAAGTAGCAAAATAGATAGTGTTTCAGATATTTCTAAAAATCTAGCTTATGATATTAACTCTGTAATAAAAGAACAATCAGAAGAAAATGCTATAACAGGGAAATTTGATTTTGATATGGGCAAGCCTCTTAATGGTGATGATATGATAACAGTTCATTTTGGAAGTATGACTGCCACTAACACAATTTTACCTGTACCTAATGTATGGTACAAAGCAGGAATGCATTTAATAGTCTTGCCAGATAGCTCAGAGCCTATCACATTTGGTCTTGAAAATCACAAATTAACAGTCTCTCTTGATATATATGACTTAAATGGTAACTTGATGGTAAGTATTGATAAAAATAATTGGCATAGATATACTAACAATACAGGAATATTTAATTATGATAAAAATGGATTTGAGATATTCGATAACAAGGGAAATATTGCCTTAAGCATGGATTTAAAAGGTAATAATATCGTAATTCAAGGATATGTTTTTATTAGAAAATATAATAAAATGATTATTGCGGGAAGCTACATTGATATACCCGGTAGTTTAGATATGCAACAAACTCAAAATTATTTAGCTGAAGAAGTTCGAAGAGTAAGAATAAAACAACTATTTAAATACACCGGCACTCATTGGCTTCACAAGCGTATGTAATAAACTTATACAAAACTTTGTGGTGAAAACATCATCACAGAAAAAGCCGCCTTTCGGCGGCTCTTAAATTATTACATCAACTCAATTCCCAATTCATCTCATCTATTTTACCCAGACTTACATGGTGCAGCTTACTCTGCGATGTATAACCATTGGCAGAGCAAACAACCATATAATCATTCGCGGGCACACGGTCTAAATGATAATAACCATTTAAATCGGTTACGGCAGATTTGGTGGTGTTTTGTAAAACAATAACGGCTCCGGCAATAGGCATATTAGTGCCATTGTTGGCATGCACATAGCCTTCAATACCGCTGTGGCGTATGCCCGTTTTATCCACTGAGCTGTTAATGTGGTAGCCCTGCACAAAACCGGGATCGGTGGCTTCAAACTCATCTACCAGCAGGTCCATGTGTTTAATGTTCAGCCGCAACGCATCAATGATTGCATCAATAGCGGCATTGGCAACGGTGTTGCTGCTGTTGGCAACATCTGCCTTGCCGATCATGTTATTAAAATTGGTGGCATCGGTACCAATAGCGGTAAGTTGCGCTGCCGTAACGCCGTATGGTATGTAATTGGGATCGGTTAGCAGCGGCGTAATTACCTGCCCTATCTCCATGGCATAACCGAGAATATCGGCGTCGCGCATTTTAAAAATTTTGTCGGCACGCGTATTTACCTGCGCTGCCAGTTGCTGGTTGTTGTTGATGAGTGCATACGAATAGGTTTTACGGCAAACAAGACCGAGCGCATCGGCAATGGAATGTTTCAGCGCGGTTTTGTCGGCGGTAATGCCCGTGTTATCACCATTTTTATCTTGTATAAGATTGGTGAAACTGGTAACATTTGCATTAAAATCGGTAACCTCATCGGCAAATGGTTGAAAACTGCTGTAGACAGTTGCGTTTTGGTTGAGAAACTGGCTTAGTTTAGTGCAGCGCGTGTATTCGCGGCTTTGTTCTTGTGTAATCATGTTTGTTTTATTTAAGATTGATTGAAAACTGCTTTGGTTTGCCTCATTTCCACATTCGGCCGGTTCATTTCCATGTGCCTGAACTTCATTTCCACCTCATTGAACTGCATTTCCATGTGCCTGAACCTCATTTCCACCTCACTGAACCGCATTTCCATGTGCCTGAACCTCATTTCCACCTCACTGAACTGCATTTCCGTGTGCCTGAACCTCATTTCCACCTCACTGAAGTGCATTTCCATGTGTCTGAACCTCATTTCCACTTAACTGAACGCATTTCCACATGCGTTCGCTTCATTTCCGCCACATTCAAAGGCATTTCTATATTTTTTAAAGTTGATTTTGCAAGCATTCTGGTTAATTCCTGGTTTCGGGGTTCAATTAGCCAAGTCTTGGTTTATGTTGAAACAGGTTTGGTAATTGAAACGCAATTCAAATTTCTAAAAAATGCATTTGAATAACAAATTTTATTGGGCGACCTCACCCCAACCTCCCGAAGAATCGGGACAGGCTTCTCCAAAGGAGAGGGGGCAAGAAACACGTTGCGAAATCTGTGACCGGTTTAATTGTCGGCGTGTTAAGGTCTCTCCAAAGGAGAGGACTTGTGAGAGCGTGATAATCTCATGCTGTTCATATTACTTAGCCTGGTTCTTGCCCTTCTCCTTTGGAGAAGGGTTGGGATGAGGTATTTGCTTGTTTCCTTGTCTTCACCCATAAAAAAATCAAACACTGTTACCAATAGATCAGCAGAATACGTCTATGGTGTGTTAATAAATTATTTTATTAAGTTTTATTATCACATGAGTACAGTTTTTACGTATGTTTATTGTGGCGAATTAATTGCCATACATCCGTACTATTCTGATACCTGTGAGATAACCACGACTAACGGTCCGCGCTCAACTCCATTCACTTTTATTACTACTTAAAAATTCTAAAATGAAACGACAATTACTTTTTTGTTTTGCCTTTCTAACTGTATGCGCATCGCTGAATGCACAAACACTTGTAAACAACATGAGCTCTGCCAATGGAACTGTTTATGCAGTTTATAAAAAAGGTGGCAGCTATTACATTGGTGGCAATTTTAATTATGTTGGATTGAATACCGGCTATGGTGCGGTTTCTACACTTAGCAACGATTATCCCAACATGGATTTTCCGCAATTTAACGGGCAGGTTTATGCATTAATACCGGATGGAAGCGGAGGCTGGTATGCAGGTGGAAACTTTACAATCGTTGGCGGTGTATCAAAAGCCTATGTGGCGCACATCAAATCAAATAACTCGGTTGATAACGCATTTACCGCAAACTGTAATGGTGCCGTAAGATCGATAGTTAAATTTAATGGCAAGCTGTATATGGGCGGAAGTTTTAGTACGGTAAATGGAACAACCCGTTTATATGCTGCAGCTGTAAATGCAACAACAGGCACTTTGGTAAATGCATGGAACCCGGCGCCAAACAGTACGGTAAACTCAGTTACTGTTGCTTACGGCGCAGATACTACCATTTGGCTGGGTGGCAGTTTTACCACCATCAATGCATCAAATTTATTAAGACCATATTTAGCTAACGTAAACATAACAAACGGAAATTTTGTTACCGGTTCTGTAAGTGCAGATAATACGGTAAGCGCTTTAACTACACACGGAGATTCAATATTTGTCGGCGGTTATTTTACCAGGCTGGGCTTAAAAACAGATTATCTTTCAAGTATAACTGAAGGCGGTAATACTTCAGATCAAAGTATGCCAAACGCCAATAATCAAATAAGATGTATAATACCAGATGATAATGGCGGCTGGTACGTTGGCGGTTATTTTACACAAATTGGCGGTGTAAATAAAAACTATGTTGCCCATATAAAATCTGACAAAACTGTTGACAATAACTTTAATGCTAATTGTAATTATGTTGTGTTTGGAATGGTTAAGGATGGCAGTAAACTTTATCTTGGCGGCGATTTCACTACAGTGAACAGCACACCAAGAAATTATCTTGCTGAAGTAAATGCTACAACAGGCGCACTGGTAACTACGTGGGATCCTAATGCAAATAACCAGGTAAATAGTTTGGCTTTAAAAGATTCTGTAATAGTTGCCGGCGGATACTTTACTACTGTTGGCGGGCAAAATGCATTACGGCTTGCAATAATTAATAAAACAAGCGGAAAATTGATCGGTGGTTTCCCGGGATATGATAATGTAGTTCAAAAAGTTTCTGTTTTGGGTGATTCTATTTTAACCGGCGGTAACTATACACATGCTGCTTATTATTCGCCTTACTCAGCAAAGGTTACTCCATCTAATGTAAAACCAGATCCTGCATTTCCTGCTACAAATGGAATTATCTATGCCGTAGCAAAAGATGCTTCAGGTAATTTTTATGTAGGTGGATCTTTTACTACCATCGGCGGCGTAAACCAGGCTTATGTTGCAAAACTTAATTCATCTATGCAGGTTGTAGCCGGATGGGCACCGCAGGTAAATTCATCTGTTCGTTCTATTATTGTAGTAGGAACAACTGTTTACATTGGCGGACAATTTACAACTACCAATGCTGTTTCAAGACCTTATATTTCTGCACTTAACACGGTAAATCCCGGTGCGAATAAAACATGGAATAGTTCATTAAACAGTAATGTTTATACACTCGCTACAGATGGAACCAGCATCTATGCAGGTGGCACATTTACGCTGGTTAACGGCGTAACGGCAAGAGGGCTTCTCGCAAAATTTAATTTAAACGGAACAGTTGATAACACCTGGAATCCAAATGCATCTGGTGGCGGCGGTTCGGTAGAACAATTGGCTATTTCAGGCAGCAACATACTTGCAGGTGGCAGCTTTACTACTGTTGGTGGTACAACAAGAAACTATTTAGCCAAACTAAATAATACCAATGGCAAAGCGAGCAATTGGGCCAGCGCGAACAGTTATGTGTATGCTTTATATGTTGATGGCACTACTTGTTATGTGGGTGGTTACTTTTCTCAACTAACTAATGCGGGCGGTACAATGACAGCACGCACTTATATTGGCGGCATTAATATTTCTAATGGAAATATTAACTCGTTTAGTCCAACGCTTAACAGTTATGTATACGCTATTAATAAAACAGGCAGCAACTTATATTTTGGCGGACAGTTCACGCAGGTAAACGGAACTGCACGCAATTATCTTGCATCAACAAATACATCGGGTACGCTTCAATCATGGAATCCGTCTGCCAACAGTTCGGTAAATAAAATTTATATCGACTCTTTAAAGAATATAATTGTTGGCGGCAACTTTTCCGGCTTTCAGCAAGCGGATCGTACTTATGCTTCCATGATAAAATATACTAACCAAACGCTTACTTCATGGGCACCAACTATAGATAATGTAGTATATGATATCACACACAATACAAACAGAATTTTAATCGGAGGTATATTTCATACAGTTAATGGATCGCCAAGAAGCGGCTTTGCGGTTTTTGGTTTAAGCGGCGGCTTGCAAAGCACAAATCTTAGTCTTACTAAAGGCGGCACATCTAATGTTGGCGTGTACAGTTTATTTGCATCCGGCAACAAAATTTATATTGGTGGTGATTTTGATAAAGCTAAATCAAACACAAGAAATGATTTTGTTGAAGCAGATATTTCATCGGGCACAGGTTCTATAAAACCAACCAATCCCAATTTAGATAATATCGTTTATGCAATTAATGTGCAGGGTACTACGATTGCTTACGGTGGCAATTTTAGATTTAGTAACTTTTTCAACAGGAGTTATCTCGCAGGTTTGCGTGTATCTAAAAATACGGTAACGGCATGGAATCCTTTGCCTGATTCATATGTTTTTGGTATTGCTGTTAACTATAATAAAATTTTTGTTGTAGGCCAATTTGATAATATAAACAGTTCTGCTCATACCGGTGCAGCAGCATTTAATTTAGCTACGGGCGCTTTATCCTCAACATGGAACCCGCTCTTATCAAGATCAGGGCAAAGTGTTTATGCCGATCTTAATGCTGTAGCTGCCGATTCAAACTACGTTTATCTCGGCGGAAATTTTGACCAGGTTAAAGGCACTGCAAGAAATGACGCCGCTGTTGTGGCGGCTTCAAATGCAGCAGTACAAAGCTGGAATGCTGGTCCAAATAATATTGTTCGGGCTATAGCAGTCAATGGAACTAATATTTTTGTTGGTGGCGATTTTACTTACTGTAAAGGTGCAGCAAGAAGTTATATAGCAAAGATCGATTCTGCAACAGGGTTGGTAAATGCATCATGGAACCCGGGCGCAAACAGTTATGTGTATGCAATTGCCGGCAATGGTTCAAATATTTATATCGGTGGCAATTTTACGCAACTTGCAGGCGTAACAAGAACAGCGCTGGGTGCAGTTAGTGCTTCTACGGGAACAGCAACATCGTTTGACCCGGTTATTCAATACAATGGCAGCACAGGAAATGTTTATGCACTCGCTTTTGATACAGCG
Organism: Parafilimonas sp.; assembly: GCA_035547495.1. Taxonomy (GTDB): domain Bacteria; phylum Bacteroidota; class Bacteroidia; order Chitinophagales; family Chitinophagaceae; genus Parafilimonas. The sequence goes on from DASZUY010000345.1 coordinate 14,247, forward strand.
AACAATCTCTATGTCGGTGGTTCATTTACCTCGGCTAAAGGATCTGCACGTAACAATCTCGCAGCACTTTCGGTTTCAAATGCGGGCTCAGTAAAATCCTGGAATCCGAATGCAAACAGTGCAATATTTACGATTGCGGCAGCAGGTAACAAGATTTATGTTGGCGGACAATTCACAACGTTAAATGGAAGCACGGCGAGAAACTATTTTGCATGTGTGAATAATACCGATGGTACGGTTACAAGTTTTAATCCGAACATGAACAGCTACGTTCGCGGCTTTGCAATAAGCGGAAGCACATTGTATGTAGCGGGCCAGTTTACAACCGTGAATGGAGGAACCTCCCGTAACTATACAGCCGCATATGATGCTACAGCAGGTACACTAAAAAGCTGGAACCCGATACCCAACAGCTCGGTATACGGCATAGCTGCGCAAACAGACACTGTTTATTTGGGCGGATATTTTAGTTCACTGAACGGAAGCAATTTCAACTACCTGGCAGCAGTTAGAGGAAGTGCGGGTACTTCCAACCTGTCATCGTTTAATCCCAACCTGGGTTATGCTGTTTTCAACGAATTCACTTCTGAAAGAACGTTGCTTGTTGGCGGACAGTTTACAACTGTGGGCGGTTCTTATAGAAATGGATTTGCTGTATTCAAACTGCCGGGCAATAATAAATTCACACAAACAAACGGTAATGATGTAATTGCTGAAAGCGCTGTTACAAAACAAATAGAAACTAAAGCATTTACTATTTATCCAAATCCTGCTTCACAGGCTGTAAATATAAAATTGGCAAACGCGATTAGTGGTAAAGCAGTGGTTACAATTACAGACATGAATGGCAACAAAGTTTTGCAAAAAGATATAAGCGGCAGTTATTTAAATTTTATTAAGGTTGATGTGAACACACTTAAAAATGGTACTTATATAATTTCTATAATAGCAGATAATTTTAATGAAAAGAGATCTTTAATTATTGCGAAGTAGAATTAATTAATTTGATAAAACCAAAAAAGGGATTGAACGGGCAACTGTTCAATCCCTTTTATATATTTAATACTCCATCTTTCTCAATGCCGGCGCTTTTATCCATGTTGTAATTACAACAGCAATTGTCATACATCCACCAAATACAACAGAAGGAACAACGCCTAATAATTTTGCAGCAACACCACTTTCAAACTGCCCAAGCTCATTACTTGAATTGATGAACATAGAGTTTACACTCATTACACGTCCGCGCATATTATCCGGAGTTTTTAATTGCATGATGGTGCCGCGAACTACAACGCTTATTCCATCTAACATACCACTTACCATCAATGCAATAAATGAAAGCACAAATAATTTTGAGATGCCAAAACAAATTATACAAATACCAAAACCAAACACAGCGAACAATAATTTATAACCTTGCTTTCTCTTCATAGGAAATGCGGTTAAAAGAATAACACTGCAAATAGCACCAAGGTCTGATGCGCCGTTTAAAAAGCCAAAACCTTCAGCACCAACTTTTAAAATATCTCTTGCATATACAGGAACCATTGCCACTGCGCCACCAAATAAAACGGCAAATAGATCCAATGATAATGCGCCTAAAATCTCTTTCGTTTTAAAAACAAAATGCAAACCTTCTTTTACACTGTCCCATGTTTTCTTTTCTGATGTTCTGCTTAATGGCGGCTTAGGTTTTATGTTAGTAAGAACAACAAATGCAATTATCATTAAACAAACAATAACAGTAAATGTTCCGGTGTTACCTAAGCCTGCAATTAATAAACCGCCAATTGCATGACCACTTACGGAAGCAGATAAATAAGCAGCCTGGTTCCACGTTGTTGCATTTTGTAACAATTTTTTCGGAACAACTTGTGCAAGCACTACATTAAAAACTGGCCCTGTAAATGCACGCACAACACCCGTACAAAAAACAACAACATAAATGAAAATAGCCAATGTGTTGTTTGAAAAAATTTGTGTTGAATTTTTTGTTGAAAGCAACAATAACGTTAGCGCCGCAATAAAATATAAACTGATGCCGCGAATTAAAAGTTTACGTTTATCGCTAAGATCAATTATATGACCTGCATATAAAGCAAGCGAAATGGCAGGAATGATTTCACTTAAACCTAAAAGACCAATTGCGAAAGGTGCATTTGTTAAATTATAAATCCACCAGCCCAATAATGTTGTCATCATGCGCAAAGCCATTACAAAAGAAAATCTGCCAATAACAAGATTGCGGAATTCCGGAATTCGAACAGCATCAAATGCAGAACCAGTAGAATCTGGATTTGAAGAATTGTTCATGGATTTTGAGGAAAGTTAAGTTTGAGCTTTTTTTGCACTGCTTTATTTATCAATCTAAACTTCATTCTATTTCCTGTTAATCTTTTAATCCTATAAATCCAGGTTCAGACTTAAAGCGAGAAATAATGTTGTCCTGATTGAATATCATTTTTCAAAGCGTTTACAATAACATCCAAATGTTGTTCATTACCTAAAAAATCAGCATCAGCAGCATCAATAAAAATTGTTTTTACATTATGCTGCTTAATATAACTCGTGTATGTTTCCTGGATGTTGAACAAATATTCATCAGGAATATTTTGTTCGTAAGAGCGGTTGCGCTTCTTAATATTTTTTTGCAATTTTTGAACCGGCGCGTGCAGGTAAATGATGATGTCGGGAAAAATTAATTGCTGGCTCATTATATCAAACAATCGCTGATACAGGCGAAACTCTTCTTCGGTTAAATTAATTTTTGCAAACAAAAGACATTTGGTAAAAACATAATCAGACACAGTAACACTTTGAAATAAATCTGTTTTATGTACCATATCTTTTAATTGCTTGTAACGCTCCGCCATAAAAAATAATTCCAGCGGAAAAGCATTTTGTTTTGGGTTCTCATAAAACTTTGGAAGAAATGGATTATCGGCAAATTGCTCCAGTATCAATCGTGCATTTAATTTCTTTGCGAGCAGATGCGCCAACGTAGTTTTTCCCGCGCCAATATTTCCCTCAATCGCTATGTAATGGTATTGCATTACCTCAAAATTAACAGTGCGGTTTAGTTCTCTTTTGAAATTTTATACACAGGTAAATTGTCCTTGCATTCAGCCAGTAATTGCTTAATTGACTTGTTAAAAACAGGATGAATAATATCAGGTGCAATTTCCGCAAGTGGCGTTAATGCAAATCGTCTTTCGTGCAACAACGGATGCGGAATTTTTACAATAGCTGTGTTAATAACGCAATCATTCATCAATAAAATATCAATGTCAATTATGCGCGGTCCCATTTTTACCTCACGTTCCCTGCCCATATTTTTTTCAACAGATAATAAAGCCTGCATTAATGGTTCGGGTAAAAAATTTGTTTGCAGTTGTAAAGCTTGATTATAAAAATCTGGCTGGTCTGTAAAACCCCATGCGGCAGTTTTATAAATTGAAGATTCTTTTACTATCGATCCGCATGTTTGCTGCAGCAATTTTTTTGCCTGTTGAAGGTTGAAAAATCTGTTACCTAAATTGCCACCTGTAAGCAGAAAAACCGTATTCATAAAATGAAACAATAACTGGTTTAAATATGTTTATTTTTGACTGTTGTCAAAGCGAGTATTCAAAAATTTAATTTCAATCTATAACAAAAGTAAATGAAGAGTTTTTTAAAAATTTTTTTAGCCACGTTGGTTGCATTGATTGTTTTTTCATTGGCGATGTTTTTTGCCTTATCCATAATAATCAGCAGCGCTGCTTCATCCGGAAAAACAGTTGTGGGTACAAACGGTGTTCTGGTTTTAGACCTTAGCAATAATTTTAAAGAGCAGGCGCAACATGATGCATTGAATTCAATTTTTAATAATCCTTCTTCTGATATTCCGGGTTTATACGATATGGTGAGAATGATTCACTACGCAAAATCCGATTCTTCAATAAAAGGAATTTATATAAAAGCAAACAGCAATGCAAATGGTTTTGCATCCAGCGAAGAATTGCGACAGGCTTTATTGGATTTTAAAAGGAGTAACAAATTTGTGATTGCTTATGGAAGTGTGATTTCACAAGAATCCTATTATGTTTCCAATGTTGCAGACAAAATTTATTGTAACCCTGTTGGCGGTGTTGAATGGGATGGATTTTCTGTGAATCTTCTTTTTCTTAAAGGCTTGCTCGACAGGCTTGAAATTGATCCGCAAATTTTTTATGCAGGCAAGTTTAAAAGCGCAACCGAACCATTACGCGTTTCGCAAATGACAGACGCCAATCGTTTACAAACTAATGTTTGGCTAAATGATTTGTATAATAATTTATTGATAAGAACGGCTGCGGAAAGAAATATAGATACAGCTACTTTACATCAGCTTGCAAACACCGGCGCAATACAAACAGCAAATGATGCTTTGAAATATAATTTGGTAGATGGATTGAAATATGATGATGAAGTAAAAGATGAAATATTAAAACGTTTGCACAAGCCTGTGAAGAGCGAAATTAATTGGGTTTCGTTTGGCAAATATGCAAAGGCTGTAGATTATAAAAGTGATGGTGATGGAGGTAAGATTGATATTATTTATGCGCAAGGCGATATTGTAGATGGCAAAGGTGACAAAGATGAAATTGGAAGCGACAGTTATGTAAATCTTATCCGTAAAGCAAGATTGGATGATGATGTAAAAGCAATTGTGTTTCGCGTAAATTCACCCGGCGGAAGTTCAATGGCAAGTGAAGCTATATGGAGAGAAATTTCATTAGCAAAGCAAAAGAAACCTGTTATAGTTAGTATGGGTGATTATGCAGCTTCCGGTGGCTATTATATTTCTTGCGCAGCAGATTCAATTTTTGCAGATGAGACAACCATAACCGGTTCCATCGGTGTGTTTAGTATTTTGCCTGATATGCAAAAGTTTTTTAACGATAAACTCGGAATAACTTTCGATGGTGTTAAGACAGCACCTTATGCAGATATGGGTTCTATCAGCAGGCCATTAACGCAACCGGAGAAAAATTTTGTGCAAGCTTCAATCGACACTATTTACAACATTTTCAAAACGCGTGTTGCAAACGGCAGAAAAAAAGATGTTACATATATTGATAGCATTGCGCAAGGTAGAGTATGGACAGGTAAACGTGGAATTGGTGTTGGAATAGTTGATCGCACAGGAACGTTGCAGGATGCTGTTAATTGTGCTGCGCGCATGGCAAATATTTATAATTACAGAACAAGAGAATATCCTGAACAAAAAACATGGCTCGAAGAATTAACGGATCAATCTTTTTCTGCGCAATCAAGCCAGAAAGCTTTGATAAAAGAGATTGGTGTTGACCAATATAATTTGTTACAACAGGTGAAACAATTAAAACAAATTACAGGAGTGCCACAAAGCAGGTTACCCTTCACAATCGACTTTCATTAATTTTTTATTGAAATAGGAAATTGGAAATAATAAATCGGAAACTCATTACACTTCAATCAAATCTTTATCTACAATTGCGAAAACAGTATCTGTTTTTTTCTTTTCAATTAATGCAAGTCCGCTGAATTTTGAGAAGGCGGGAAGCACGGCAAATTCATCACCAAAATAAAAACAGGGAAATCTTAATGATTGCCTGCTTTTACCTTTTATGAAAATGCCCGGATGTAAATGTCCTGTAAGAAAATAAGCATCGGCATGCTGCGGATGATTTTTTATATCTGAATAATCATGAATGAATGCAAGATTATTTATGCGTAAAGGTTCATCTGAAAATAATTGAACATTCGATTTCTTATACCAGTCTTTATGCAGTACATCATGATTACCTTTAATTAATAAAATTGCAAGCTGGGAAACATCATTTCTCCATTTTTCAAACAACAGATTTTCTTTGTTGGCATTGCTGTGAAAAAAATCGCCCACAACAATTAATTGTTCTGGTTTATAAAATTGAAGCAAGGCAAAAAGTCTTTGCAGGTCTTCCAAAAAAATATGTTGTGGTACAGCAATACCGGATTTTCTGAAGTGTCCTGTTTTTCCAAAATGACTGTCGGATAAGATCAGCGCTTTTTCATCTTCCCAAAAAATTATTCTTTCATGCGAAAGCCACAAATGCTGATCTCTGAAATAAAAATGCTGATGCTTCATTAAAAAAAATTAAGGCTGATGTTAAGAATGCAGCAATGTATTTTTTAGAAAGATATATGCTATTGAAAAATAAATTACAAGCCCGGTAACATCAACCAATGTTGCAACAAATGGTGCAGAAGAAACGGCAGGATCGCCTTTCAATCTTTTTATAATTATTGGTAACATGGAGCCAGAAAATGTTCCCCATAGCACAACGCCAATTAATGAGATGCCAACGCTAACTGCAATTAAAAACCAATGTGCACCATAAAGATTTTCGATAACACCATTTACCATTAATAAATGCCAGATAAAAATTCTTATAAAACCAATTGTGCCTAAAATACCTCCTAATAAAACACCACTTATAAGTTCGCGCCGCATCACACGCCACCAATCACTAATAGTAACATCGCCAACAGCAAGCGCTTGAATAATTAAGGTAGATGCCTGCGAACCGCTGTTGCCACCGCTGCTCATAATAAGTGGAACAAAAATAGAAAGCACGACTGCTTTTTGAATTTCATCAGCAAAATAACTCATGGCTGTTGCGGTTAGCATTTCGCTTACAAAAAGTACAATTAACCATCCAACACGTTTGCGAACTACTTTAAATAAAGGTGCATCAAGATAAGGTTCATCCAATGCTTCTGTACCACCGATCTTTTGTATGTCTTCACTGAACTCTTCGTTCGCAACCCAAAACATATCATCTATCGTTACAATGCCTAACAAAATATTATTTGTATCTGTTACCGGCAAAGCAACCCGGTTATTCATTTTAAAGATTTCGCTTGCATGTTCCTGGTCATCGTTTACATTTAATGCAACTACACGTTCATCCATCAACTCCTCAATTTTTGTTTCCGGCGATGCAAGAATAATATCGCGTATTCTTAAATCATCCAGCAACTCACCATTTTTATTCACTACATAAATTACATCAATCGTTTCTGTGTTTTTTGCAACCTTGCGAATGGTATTCAAAACTTGTTCAACCGTGTTGAAAGGATACACATACACATAATCGGGCGTCATCAATCTTCCAATACTGTCTTCCGGATAACCGAGCATTGAAAGTGTAATTTTTCTTTCTTCGGGATCGAGCAGTTTTATCAGATCGCGTATAACGTGCTTGGGAAGTTCTTCTAAAAAATCTGTTCTATCATCGGGTGGCAATTCATTCAGCAATGCAGCAGTTTTAAAAGAAGAGAGTTCATGAATAATTCTTTTTTGAACACTTACATCAAGAATTTTAAAAACTTTTGCTGCGCGGTTGATAGACATGTTACTAATGATCTGCGCTTCATCATCTTCATGTTCATATATGAGATCTGCCACATCGCTGATGTTCTGGTCATCCAGAAAACTGCGGAGTTCAGACGCATTATTGGCCTGCATCAGTTGTTCAAACTGCTCGTGAATAGATAACTCTTCAAGCCCGGAACTCATAGCCGCAAATTATAACACCATGCTGATAAAAAAGCCAGATATATGCATAAAAAAAATTCAAACTGCTTTTTTGTATTGCTATCATGCGAGGTATTATCTTGTGGGCTTGAAGATTATTAAATGATTTTACCTATTCTTGAAATTAAAAAATCACCCAACCGCGGCAGAGGTGTTTTTACAACAGCAGATATTAAAGCGGGCACTGTAATTGAAATTTCTCCTGTAATTGTTTTGTCTGCAAAAGAGCGAACGATTATTGAGCAAACACTATTGTTTGATTACATTTTCGAATGGGGAAATAATAAAAAGCAAGCATGTGTTGCACTCGGTTATATCTCCTTGTATAATCATAATTATGATGCGAACTGCGAATACGACATGGAATTTAATAAAAAGATAATGACCATTACGGCAGTGCGTAACATAAAAAAAGGAGAGGAGTTGTTTGTGAATTACAATGCCATTCCAAATGATAAAACAAAGGTTTGGTTTGATAAGAGTAAATAATTATGACGGCAAAGAGTCTATTAATTATAATTGTTATTATATTTTTTATAAGCTGTGATAAAAATAACGATCCTATATTTCGGGTTTCTGGAACTTATACTACAGATTTGAATGAAAATATTGATCCTGTAATATTGTTAACTGATCACAAAGAAATTACAGATACCGCTATCATCTTAGATTTTTTAAGACGCAGAAATTTAGAAAACGATTTTATTTTTAATAAAGCTTCGGTTCAAATTTTACCAAATTTATTAACCGTTACATTTAATGATAGCTCGATTAATTATATTGTAAGTGATACTCTAAGTAAAGCAGCTCGAATGGTCAGTATGTCACAGTCGTTAATAATAATTTCTGATATCGACTCCATTAAAGTTTATGTGCCTGTTGATGACAATAGATGTCAGTTTTTAGGCGATAGCGTTAAAGAAATTAATGCTGCGAAAGTATTTTATTCTGTTCCAATATCCAGCGGATTTTTAGGATACAATAAATTTACACCAACATTTGCACTTACCTTGAACAATCAGCAGTTATTCTTGCCATTAATAAATTACGCTACAAGTTTTTCTAGTAGCACTCAATACTGTTATTCTTTTTACAAAGATCTATGGAATACATTTAACTCAAATCTTTCTAATCAACTTAAAGAAGGCGATACAATTGTTTACCAAACAAAGCAAGTGCCACTGCGAAAACAATAATGTAAGCTAATAAAATCTCACATTCACCCCAATCATAAAATTTGTTGGCGCAGCAGGATAATAATAATTATCATTTATGATTTCCTCATTATACATATAAGGATAAGTATTTGCGTTCGGTTCATACAACTTATTAAAGATGTTATTTACTTCAACAATAAAATCTATTTCAGTAAATAACTTTTTGTATAAAGTGTAGTTCAATCTTACATCTTCTGTAAAATAAGATGGCAGCATGCGATTGTTGTTTGATGTATTATCTAAATATTGCTTGCTTATATACTTGCTCACAAAATTCAATTGCGCAGTTTTTATGGGAATGAAAGTGAGCGTTCCGGCAGCAACAACGTTTGGCGAAAAAGAAATATCTGTGTTTGTATGTTGCACCGCTTGCTGACCAATGTAATTATAGTCAACATCATAATTATCTAAATACTCAGTGAAAGATTTTATTTTATTGCTGCTGAAAGTAATGTTGCCGTTTGCATTAAACCATGAAGCAAAGGCAGCGCCGGCCTGTAATTCAATTCCTGCACGATAACTGTTCGGCACGTTTATTCTTGTATAACTTCCAATATCATTTATTTTTCCTGTTAGCACTAACTGATCTTTATATAACATATAATACAGTGTGGCAGAAAAATTATAGTTCTTTTTTGTTTTTGAAATGGCAGCTTCAAAATCATTCAATGTCTCTGCATTTGG
>DASZUY010000346.1:0-3516 GCA_035547495.1 Parafilimonas sp.
TCTGAAGAATACCTCAAAAAATTTCGGAGTGTTATATCCGTTGCAATCATTGCGCAAAGAGATTTCTTATGCACCCGCAATTCCTTTTTTGATTGAAGCAAACAACGAACACACAAAAAATGTAATTAAAGAAGTTGCTTCAGCTTTGTCGAACAATATTATTGAAGCAAATGATGAACAAAGGTTACGTTATCATTTATCTGCAGTTATCGTTTCAAATTTCACTAATCATTTATTTGTATTAGCTGATGAATATTGCAAAACGAACCATCTCAATTTTTCTTTGTTACTCCCGTTAATACAAGAAATCGTTCGCCGGCTTGAAGCATTTCATCCTGCTGAAATGCAAACAGGTCCTGCTATACGTGGCGATATCTCAACAATAGAAAAGCATCTTGATTTATTAAAAGATTTTCCGCAGTTAAAGAATATATATCAAGTAATAAGCGAAAGTATTCTTGCTACACGAATAAACGCTTTCAAAGCGTCTGGCAGATAATTGTTCACGATTCATGATTTACGGGTTTCCAAGGCAGTGATATTAAGTATATCTTATTTGCTATTTATCATTATTTCTGCCGATTTCAGATTTTCACCATTAGCTTTTAAAATTATTTTTCCCGCTTTATGTGTTGATTTTATAACAACCATACATCTGCCTTGCCATGCTTTTCGTTGTGGCAATTGATAACTTTCCAAACTAATTGGATTGGCATTGCCAACACCTGCAATCGTGCCTTCACCTTCAATAGTAAAGTGAATTTCGTTTTCTGCTTTTGGATTTCTTACGCCATTTTCGTCGAGTAACTCTACGGTTACATAACTTAAATCTTCGTTATCTGCATTAATATTTTTTCTATCCGCAGATAATTTTATTTCCGTTGGTTCATTGGCTGTTTTTAAAATTGATTCGTTTACTTTTTTCCCATTGCTATAACCAACCGCTTTTAATTCGCCTGCTGAATAAGGCACATTGTAAACCGCTATAAATTTTGTTGAGCGATTGGTTGATTTTTTTCCAAGCGATGTTCCATTTAAAAATAATTCTACTTCATCGCACGAAGAATAAACATTCACTTCAAACACTGAATCTTCTTTGCCTTTCCAGTTCCAGTCTGCAACCACATCATCCCAATTCCAAATACTCCATGTTTGTTTTTTTTCATTGATGGGAAACGATGGTTGCAATGGTTTTACAAAAATTGAAAGCTGATCTTTTTTCCAAAGTGCATCACGATAAAATGATTGTGGGCGTTTCCATCCGCAGATATCAATATCGCCGCAATAAGCCAAATTCCATGGATAAAAATTTTTCTCCTGCCAGTATCCGCGCCAGCCAATACTTGCTTCACCAATATAATCCCAGCCTGTCCAAATAAAATCTCCGATCACCCATGGATGATCAACCACACCCATCCAATAATCAAATGCCTGCAATGCATAAGACTCAGTTGCAAACATGATGCGTTGCGGTTTTCGTTCATGATCGCTTACATATTTATCAACCCCATAATTATAACCGCAAACATCCAGCGCAGAAAAAAATGCATCCTTTTTATCATTCACATCGTTCACTGCAGCAGTAACGGGTCTTGTGCTGTCAATCGAACGCACATAATCTGCAAGCAATTTTGCAGTGTCTGCAACTCCGGGCTTATCCATTCCAACAATTTCATTGCCGATACTCCACATAATTATTGAAGGATGATTTCTATCACGCAGCAACATGCTCTCTAAATCTTTTCGCCACCAGTTTGCAAAATACAAATGATAATCGCTATCATTTTTTCCTTCATTCCACATATCAGCAAACTCATCAATTACCAACATGCCTAAACTATCGCATGCATTTAAAAATGAAGTTGGCGGTGGATTATGCGAACAACGAATTGCATTAAAACCGCTTGCTTTTAATAATGCCACGCGACGAATTTCTGCTGCGTCATAACTTCTTGCACCAAGTGGCCCATTATCAATATGAAAACACGCACCTTTCAATTTTACAGGTTTATCGTTCAGCAAAAAACCTGTGGTTGCATTAAAAGAAATTTTACGAATCCCAAACTTCGTTTCATTACGGTCTGATAATTTTCCATCAACATACACTTCGCTAACCAATTTATATAAGTTAGGGTTTTCGGTTGACCATAATAAAGGCGATTTTACGATTGCGTTATCATTAAAATCATATTCATCATTTGTATTAATATTTTGTTTTGATGTTGTTCGAGCTACTTCAACATTTTTTGCGTTTAATACTTTATTGATGATTGTAACAGTTGATGACGCATTCGTTTCATTCAACACTTTTGTTTTAATATTTACTGTAGCCGATGCTGAAGTTACTTCCGGTGTTGTGATGCTCGTTCCCCATTGTGCAATATGAACAGGTTCATTTTTGATCAACCAAACATGACGGTTAATTCCTGAGCCTGCATACCAGCGGCTTGTTGCACCAACATTTTTTACCTGCACAGCAATTGTGTTTTTATCATTCCACTTTATTTTATCGCTGATGTCATAATAAAAACTAGTGTAGCCATAAGGATGATTGCCGAGATGTTCACCATTTACCCAAACATCTGCATTCATATAAACTCCATCAAACTGTATTATAACTCTTTTATTTTTTTCGGTTGATGGCAATGTAAATGTTTTGCGATACCAGCCAATGCCACCGGTTGTAAAACCAATACTTACACCGTTTACAACATCAGGATTGAACGGTGAGTTGGTGCCGGGCAAATCTTCAATACTGAAATCATGCGGCAAATCAATTTGTCGCCAATTGTTGTCATCAAAATCTATTTGTTCTGCACCGGTTGTATCGTCGCGATGAAATTTCCAAGCATCATCAAACAAAATTGTTTTTTGTGCAAACAAGCCAGCCGAAAAAAACAGGCTTGAGACCAGGAGTAACTTTTTCATATCGCAATTAGTTTAAACTTTTATTTATTCGTGCAGGCACCTAAACATTTTTGATTGATTGATGTATTGTTGAAATCTTTATTGCCAACATCAATATTGAATAAGCGCTGCAAATCAATGCCAGCTTGCGTTACAGGTGATGAGTCTATTATCTTATAACTATCAAAACCTGTTATATTATTTACGTCGGTAAACATTGTATCGCTTACATTTTTAAATGCCGGCAATATATTTAATCCAATCACCTTACTATTTAATTGTTCAATATTATATTTCGAAATCCATGCATTGAAATCAGTCATTCCATCAGCATTAAATTTTTTTTCAAGACTGTACCAATCGTTTGCAATGAATGTATCAAAACCCTTATTGCCTTTAATCAAGCTATCTTTCCCAATAAAAATATTATTGAAGAACCTGAAATTTTTGCGTTCGCTTTTTTCCGAAAAACTCAGTGCAGCTTCCTTTGAATTGTAAACGGTATTATTATATACATCGCAATTATAAAATTGATTTGAATCGTCAGAGCTATTCCACACATACAAACCAGCACGTGAATCAGAAACCAAACCATCATCAATACTGATA
>DASZUY010000347.1:0-20648 GCA_035547495.1 Parafilimonas sp.
AAGGATCTGCAACATATATCGTGTTAAATGAAATGCGATAATGACTGAAAGGTTCAAACCACCCTACGCCGTAATTATTAAAGGCATCAATAAAAATATGCGCAAGAATAGCAGCACTAAAAAAAAGCAGCCAGCGTGTAAATGAAATGTTATGCGGTTTATGCCAACGATTGGCTAGCAGCGCCATAATAAGCGCCACTAAAATTGCAAAGAGAATAGAATGCGTAAAACCACGGTGCGCCAGTAAACTGCTTGTTGTATTCAGCCATGTAGCAGCAACGAAATCAATGTCCGGGATGCTTTGCGCAATGATGCCCCAAACCATTGCTTTTCTGCCCAATGTTTTTCCTGCGAAGGCTTCGCCCATACAGGCGCCGAGGGCAATATGTGTGAGGGAATCCAATTTGTTTTATGCATAAAGATATTTAATGAAAGTAAAATCGATCATTGAATGTTATGGCGCTACACTAAACTTGCAGCAGAAAAGTCATCTGTCGCATATAACCTTTTAATTGTCGTACTATAACCTGCTCCTCATTTTTATTCCTTATTAATTTTATTGAAATATTTATATCATGACAACAACAGAAATTGCAACCCGTTTAGTAAGCCTTTGCCGCGATGGAAAAATTGAAGAAGTGAAAGAAGAATTATTTTCAGAAGATATTATAAGTATTGAGCCACGTGAGGGATTACTTCCAAAAGAAAGTAAAGGCATGCAATCCATTCGGGATAAAGCGCAATTGTTTATTTCGCATGTTGAAAATTTTTTTGGGCATCAAATTTCAGATCCGATAATTGCCGGAGATTTCTTCGCACTAACATGGGATACCGATCTGCAAATGAAAGGCGAAGAAAGAAAAACAAATATTGAGCTTTGCGTTTATAATGTAAAAGATGGAAAGATTATTTCTGAGCAATTCTTTTATTAAAAAAAATGGATGAATAATTGATTACAACCACCTTCATAATTCACGGAATTTTATTTACGTTGGCTTGTGCATCAAAACAGTTATTGCTTACTCCGCATGAAAATTATTTCGCATCAAAACTATTTGCAGCTTTAAAGAAACATGGTTAATGAACCTTGCTTTAGGTTAATGAAGGTTAAGAAACAGCGGGTTAAGAAAGCTCATTTATCTTACGCCAAATTAAATTTATTAAACTTTCAATACTTTTTGAAAGTTCAGAAATATAATTATCTTTGTGCTGTTAAATTAATTACATGGACTTACAGGAATCAAAACAAAAGTTTATAGACACATGGGGCTCGCTCGGAAGCGAATGGGGCATTAACAAATCAGTTGCGCAGGTACAGGCATTGTTGCTTGTTTCTAGTACGCCGCTTTCAACAGATGATATAATGGATACGCTCACTATATCACGTGGCAATGCAAACATGAGTCTCCGTCAGTTACTCGACTACGGAATCATTTATAAAAAAGTGCTTGCCGGCGACAGGAAAGAATATTTTGTTGCGGAAAAAGATGTATGGAAATGGGCTGTGCGAATTGCCATGATGCGCAAGCAAAAAGAAATAGATCCAGTGATGAATGTGCTGAAAGAATTAAAAGAAGAAACAAAAAAAATTAAAACCCCGGAAGGGAAAGAGTTTAATAAAACGGTTGATGACATTCACCTCTTCACAGAACAGATGAGTAACCTGGCAGATAAGATCTTTACATCTAATCGCGGTGAACTGTTATTAAAACTGCTGAAAATAGTAATGTAAATGAACTACAATATTCTTGCATATTTGATTTATGGATGTATAACAATCTATATCATTGTTTGGGTTGGAAAATTATTTTACAATAATGGCAGAATATTCATATTGAGATTGTTTCATCAAAACACATCAATGGCTGATACAACCAATAACATTTTACTGATGGCATATTATCTCTTTAATATCGGTTATTCGGTTGTTCAGTTTAGCCTATGGAAAAAAATAACGAACATAGAATCACTCGTTGCCTCTATTGCAACTAAAACCGGCATATTAATTCTTATTCTCGCCATCACCCATTACTTCAACATGGCACTTATTTATTTTTTGTCAAAAAAGAATTTATCTATAACATCAAAAACTTATCAATCATGAAAAATTTAATCGTTACTGCTTACATTATTTACCTGCCTGTTGTTATTGCCTTAACGCTTTATGTAGCCAACAATCTTTTTAAAAACAGCATTGTTTATATGAAAGATATTTTTAACAATCGCGAAGAAATTGCAATTGCTACAAACACACTTTTTAAAATTGGCTTTTACCTGCTGAACCTTGGCTTTGCCCTGTATATTTTAGAAATTAATTATACTACTAATACAACCCAGTCAATTATTGAAGTATTGAGCAGAAAGATAGGTGGCTTTAGCATTTACCTGGGCATAATGCTATTCATGAACATGTATATGTTTTTCCGTGGCAAAAATGCTTCAAAGCGTAAAAGAGCAGAGGCGCTTGCACACACTGCTATGTGATAAGCACTGAAAATAAATAATGATGGAAAAGAAAATTGTAATTGCAGGCGGAACTGGCTTTATAGGAAGATATTTAGCTGAAAAGTTTCGTGAGTGCGTTTATACTGTATGTATAATTTCGAGAGATGAAAAGCATATCAACTGGGATGATGAAGCGGAGATTATTGCAGCACTAAACCATGCAGAGATGCTCATTAATCTCGCTGGCAGGAGCGTTGACTGCCGCTACAATGAAAAGAATAAAACTGAAATATTATTATCAAGAACGGAAACAACAAAAGCGCTGGGCAATGCGATTTTAAAATGCAATAATCCGCCAGCGCTTTGGATTAATTCAAGCACTGCAACTATTTATCGTCATGCAGAAGATAGAGCAATGACAGAAAGTGCAGGCGAAATAGGGAAAGGTTTTTCGGTTGATGTTGCAAAAAGTTGGGAACAATCTTTCTTCTCATTTAAATTACCATCTACAAGATCAGTTGCATTAAGAACAGCAATCGTGTTAGGAAAAGATGATGGCGTGATGAAGCCAATGACGAACCTTGTACGATTTGGATTAGGAGGAAAACAGGGAACCGGAGATCAAATGTTTAGCTGGATTCATATTGAAGATGTTTACAGAATTATTTTATTCATTCAATCACATAAAGAATTGAACGGCGTTTTTAATTGTTCATCTCCAAATCCTGTTAATAATAAAACATTCATGAAAACATTGAGGCAAATACTGCATGTGCCTCTTGGCCTACCTGCGCCGGTGTGGCTTCTTAAAATAGGTGCAGTATTAATTAAAACAGAAACAGAATTATTATTAAAAAGCCGCTGGGTTGTTCCAGAAAAATTAATAAAGGCAGGCTACAATTTCAAATATGCCATTTTGAGTAAAGCGCTTGAAGATATTGTTCACCATTAGCTTAATGCATCTTCCCTCATCAAACCTTTATTCCATTCGTAATTCGCCGGCTGAAACGATCACATTAGAGTATAATTTACATTCAATGCATAAATATATTTTCGCGTAATTGTAAAAGCAATTAATGTTAGCATTGTCCATGCAGTAACCAAAACAGGAGAACCTAATATCCAGTAATTACTTAGCACTCCTTGCTTCAGCAAGGTGTTCATTAAACCAAAAATAACTATCCATTCTATTAACATCGGACCAACCAGGAATAGAATAAACCAACCTGTACGATATTTATTTTCTATCAGGTTAAATGCTTTATACAGCGGTATTATAGTGATGAGTATTACAATAGTAAAACCGATAATCCATGCAAGCATGTGATTTTTTAGCAGGAAATTTAAACCTGATACCTCATCGCCACCACCCGTAGCAGCCGTAAATATTCTTGCGAAAGGTTTATTGGCGAACAACAACGAAAAGCCCATTGCATTTTGTGAAGCAGTTTTGGTGTTACCGATTAACAGCGCGCCTATCCACAGCATGATATATGTAAAAAGCGGGCCTGCAAATGTTGCTATGATTGCATATGGCTTTTGTTCACCGCAGCCATTGCATAATTGCCAGGCGTTAAAATCACGCAATCCCCAGCATCCGCAGATAAGCCTGCCCACAGATGTATGCACCAGCTCATGTGCTTCGTGCAGTACGAACGTGCACATCATAAAAGCAATTGAAAAACGTAGTGTAAGTTTTAATTTCATTCTTCTAATTAAAAAATCAACCACAAAGTTTGATGAATGATTGCAATGTACTTGTGCAGTTATGTATGAATTGTTACATTGTCCGTTGAACTGATATATCAACGAACTGTATGGTAATATTTATTTTCGAATCAACACTCGACAGATGAAGAAGTGCCGTTAAAAAATAAACAGAACTAACAAAATGCGGTGTTGCTTATTATCGTTCTCCATGTCTGTTACTTTTTTCAACTTCCAGCAATCTTTCCTGACGAAAAAAAATAAACGAGAATAACTTGCATAAGTTATGTCAAGCTTCAGGTACATCACTGCAGAAGAAGAAGGGTTTAAAGGCAGCTTTTTCGACAGGCTGCTGGCTGCAGGTTTTTACCGCATGCAACATATCATGTTCACCTGTAATGAAACAGTGATCAATCAAGAAGGCACTTCTGTTCCTGTATTCTGGCTAAGAACCCTGGTGCAACAATGCAGGCTAAGTAGCAGTGCTGCTATCATCAATAAAAAATGCAATCGTTTTAGTGTGAACATTCAAAAAGCATATGTAGATGATGAAGTGGAGACCTTGTATGCATTGTATAAAGATCATGTGCAGTTTCGCGCAACGGAAACTTGCTCAAACTATCTGCATATGCCCGTTATACCGCTGCCTTTTAATTCAATGATGATACAGGTGCGCGATGGCGATGCATTAATTGCAGTGGGTTATTTCGATAAAGGCAAAACAGCTATTTCAGGCATCATGAACATGTATCATCCGCATTATAAACAATACAGCCTGGGAAAGTTTTTAATGCTGAAGAAATTGCAGTATGCCTTGCAGCAGAACATGATCTTTTATTATACAGGTTACATCAGTACAGAAAATACGCGCTTCGATTATAAATTATTCCCGGATGCGCAAGCAGTAGAAGTACTGCTGCCTGTTGATCAACAGTGGCTGCCATATCATTTGCTAAACAAAAGTTTTCTTGCTGCATATTATGCAAAGTTTCTACAAGAAAGCAAAGAAGCCTTATAAAACTTTTACTGAAAGAACAACTAACTTTCATGCATGAATAAAAATAATTCCGGCAGGCGAAAGTTTATCCAATCAACCGTGTTGGGTGTTGGAAGTATTTCTGTATCGCCGCTGCTAACTTCAAAAAATATTACAGCAAAAAATTTTTCAGAAAAACAAGAACAAAACAAATTGAATATTCTTTGTGTGGGTGCGCATCCCGGCGATCCTGAGTTTGGATGTGGCGGCACCATGGCAAAATATAGCCAGGCAGGTAATAACGTAACATTTCTTTACCTTACGAGAGGCGAAGCTTACAACGATAAACAAAGCTATGCACAGTCCGCAGCGTTAAGAACAAAAGAGGCAGAGAAGGCTTGTGAAATCATTCATGCGAAGCCCTTGTTTGCGGGACAAATTGATGGCAGCACAGAGCTAAATAAACAACGCAACGAAGAAACTACAAAGTTGATTCTTTCATTGCAGCCCGATATTGTTTTCACGCATTGGCCATTGGATTCGCATCCTGATCACCAGGTATCAGGATTGCTTGCATTAACGGCATGGGTGCGCTCTAACAAAAAATTTCATTTATATTTTTATGAAGTAAATACAGGCAGTGAAACTATGGGTTTTAAGCCTTCAGATTATGTTGATATAACTGCCGTGCGTGATATAAAAAAAGCAGCCATGTTTGCGCATGAAACACAAAGTCCGCAGGAAGTTTACGACCAGTTTTTTAAAACAATGGAAGAATTTAGAGGATTGGAAGCAGGTGTAAAAGCAGCGGAAGCTTTTATCTATTTTAAACCTGAAGATGAACGGGCAAACATTGTAGGACTGTAAAATATTTTAGTTATTTATCTTTTCAGCGATTCTAGAAACATATCGCAGCATTGCTTTGCAATAATGTTTATGGTAATTTAAATTGCTTGCTAATGAAAGCATTGATTTGTACAAAGCCTGGTTTGTTTGAATACAAAAATATTCCTGCACCTGAATTGCAAAAAGGAAATGCCATTTTAAAAATAAAACGCATCGGAATTTGCGGCACAGACTTGCACGCATATAAAGGCACACAACCATATTTTAATTATCCAAGAATATTAGGTCACGAATTAGCCGCTGATTTAATAGATGCTGATAATGCAAATGATTTTAAACCTGGTGAAGCAGTAACATTCATTCCTTATTTTAATTGCGGCAAATGTGTTGCCTGCAGAAATAATAAACCAAATTGTTGCGTACAAATTAAAGTTGCCGGTGTACATATTGATGGCGGCATGTGCGAATATATTTCTGTTCCTTCGGCTTCACTAATTAAGAGTGATGGGTTAAGTTATGATGACCTCGCAGTTGTTGAACCACTTGCTATTGGAGCACATGGAATACGGCTTGCTGATATAAAACAAAATGAATTTGTTTTGGTAATGGGCGCTGGTCCTATTGGTTTTGCAGCCATGCAATTTGCAAAACTTGTAAATGCAACGATAATTGTGATGGATGTGAATGAACAACGTTTACAACACTGCAAACAAAAATTACATATTGAACACACACTAAATGCTGCAACGGAAAATGTTTTGCATAAACTATGCGATATAACAAATGGCGATATGGCAAATGTTGTAATTGATGCAACAGGCAGTCAAAGCGCCATTAATAATGCACTTCAGTATTTAGCACATGGCGGAAAATTTATTTTAATAGGCTTACAAAAAGATGAACTTATTTTCAGCCATCCTGAATTTCATAAACGCGAGGCAACTTTAAAGAGTAGTCGCAATGCAACAAGAGAAGATTTTAATAATGTGATTAATTTAATTCAGAAAGGTTTGATAAATCCTATAGATATGATAACACACGAAATAGATTTTGATGATTTAAAAAATGCTTTTGAAACATGGTTGTATACAACTAATGATCTTCTAAAAGCAGTAGTAAAAATGGATTAGTCTTATTGATTTTATACAACATGTATCCTATTATAAAAAATATGCACGCAGTAGAATTACAGTCTAAAGAAATTGCGCAGTTACACTGTCTTCAATGTTTTTAACACCACTTAATAACCCGGAATAAACGACTTTGCCCCCTTTATCTCCCGCTTCCGGTCCCATGTCAATTATCCAGTCGGCGCTTTTTATTACATCAATATTGTGTTCAATAACAATAATTGAATGCCCTTGATTTATCAAGGCATTAAAAGCAGCAAGCAGTTTTTGTATATCGTGAAAATGAAGACCCGTTGTAGGCTCATCAAAAATAAAAAGTATATGACCACTGCTTCTGCCTTTTCCTAAGAAAGAAGCAAGCTTTACACGTTGCGCTTCTCCGCCGCTTAAAGTATCACTGCTCTGACCCAGCTTTATATAACCAAGACCAACTTCCTGCAAAGGCTTTATAGCTTTTGCAATAGCAGCGCCGTCTTTATCTGCAGAAAAGAATTCGATCGCATCATCAACACTTAATTCCAAAACATCGTAGATGTTTTTGCCTTTGTAAGTTACTTCAAGTACTTCCTCCTTAAATTTTTTTCCACCGCATACTTCGCAGGTTAAATGCACGTCTGCTAAGAATTGCATTTCTACAATTTGCTCGCCTTCACCCTTACACGTATCGCATCTTCCGCCATCTACATTAAATGAAAAATGTTTGGGCTGAAATCCGCGCAGCTTGCTTAAATGTTGCTTTGAAAAAAGATCTCTTATCTCGTCATATGCTTTTATGTAAGTAACAGGATTACTTCTGCTGCTTCTGCCAATAGGATTCTGGTCAACCATTTCAACCTGGCTGATGTAATCAACATCGCCTTCGAGACTTTTATGAAAACCCGGTTTCTCACTAAACTCGCCTTTTAATCTTCGCAATGCAGGATATAAAATTTGTTTAATTAATGTTGTTTTACCACTACCGCTTACGCCGCTTACAACACATAAAACATCCAACGGAAATTCAACATCAATATTTTTTAAATTATTCTGCCGCGCACCTGTTAGCTTAAGATAATGTTTTGCATTGCGATGTTTTGCAGGAATGGGAATCGTTAACTCTTTGCGCAAATATTTTCCTGTTAAGCTCGAAGGATTGTTAATGATAGTTTCATAATCACCTTCAGCAATTACTTCGCCGCCTAAATGCGATGCAAGTGGTCCCATATCAATTATATGATCCGCTTCACGCATCATCATTTCATCATGCTCAACAACAACTACCGTGTTGCCTTCATCGCGCAAACGCTTTAAAACTTTTATTAGCCGTTCCGTATCTCTTGCATGCAAACCAATAGAAGGCTCATCTAATATGTATAATGAATTAGTGAGATTGCTGCCAAGATTACGCGTTAACTGTATACGCTGGCTTTCGCCACCACTTAAAGAATTTGCCAAACGATTTAAAGTGAGATAACCTAAGCCTACATCGAGCAAAGTTTGCAAACGCTGATGGATTTCTATTAACACACGGCTTGCAACTTTTTGCTGGTATTCGTTTAACGCAAGTTTATCAAACCAAATCTTTAAATCGCTTACCTGCATTTCACATAACTCACCAATATGTTTTCCGCCAAGCTTTACATACAAAGCTTCTTTACGCAACCGATAACCTTTGCAATCAGGACATTTTGTTCTGCCGCGGTAACGGCTTAATAAAACACGGTATTGAACTTTATAAAGATTCTGCTCTACTTCTTTAAAAAAATCATCGATGCCATACACACTTCCCTTGCCCGTCCATAAAATATTATATTGTTCATCGGTTAAATCTGCAATGGCTTTGTGAACGGGGAAATTTATTGCTCTTGCCCCTTTTAAAAATTGTTCTCTCCACCAACCCAATTTTTCTCCTTTCCATGGGGCAACAGCGCCATCATACACGCTCATTCTTCTGTCTGGAATTACAAGATCAGGATCGATGCCCAGCACCTGGCTAAAACCTTCGCAAGTAGGGCAGGCGCCAAAAGGATTATTAAAAGAAAATAAATTGGGAACCGGTTCTTCAAACACAATTCCGTCCATTTCAAATTTATTGCTGAAGGGAATTTTCTTCTTTTCATTTACTTCCAACAACATGCTTCCTTCGCCTTCATAAAAAGCAAGATTAATGGAATCGCTGATGCGATGTATATCATCTTCATCAAAATCCTTTATAATAATTCTATCAACAAGCAAGTAAACAGACTCACTATTAGCAAACTTTTTTTTCAAATCTTTATCGGGCAATTCAAGCAAATCATCAATAGATGCAATTTCAGATTCCGGATTTTTGGTTTTCGAACTACTTGTAGCGCTTACATAAATTCTTGAAAAGCCTTTTTGCAAAAGAATATTCAGCTCTTCTTTGATATTTCTTTTTGCGTGCTGTTTAAATGGAACAAGAATATAAATCTTAGCTGATGCAGGCAGTTCGTTTATTGCGCTTAACACATCTGCTACGTCATCTTTTTTTACTTCCCGGCCGCTAACGGGTGAATACGTTTTTCCTGTTCTGCCATAGAGCAACCGCATGTAGTCATAAATTTCGGTCATGCTGCCAACCGTGCTCCGCGGAGTTCGCGTAATTACTTTTTGTTCGATTGCGATAGCGGGGCATAATCCTTTTATAAAATCAACATCAGGCTTTACCATTCTCGCCATAAACTGGCGTACATAAGCACTTAAACTTTCTGCGTACCTGCGCTGCCCTTCCGCAAACAATGTATCCATCGTAAGCGAAGATTTTCCGCTGCCGGATACACCTGTAACAACAATTAATTTATTGCGTGGAAAAGAAACAGAGATGTTTTTAAGGTTGTGAACCCTGGCACCTTTTATAAAAATATTATTCGTGTTCTTCCTCGTATCACTTAAGGTTATATCTAACGTTTCCTGCATCTAAAAACAGTAAAAGTGCAAAAAGATAAACTGATAACCCAAAAAAACTTTTGGTAAATATCATTTTGGCAATTCACTTTTTTTTTACATATTGCATACAATAATTCAATAAACTATAGTCACAACAAAAAATTTCGCCGCCTATTAATAATCTCTACCCCGCGTTCCACTCTTTCAAATAAATAAAAACCATTACAGTGGCATGCTCATTTCAAAGGCACGATTATGAAAACATGTGAAACTTTAACTGACACACAGCTCATCCTGAATTTCCAGGAAGGAAATTGTTATGCGCTGGAAACACTCATAGATCGCTATAAAGACAAACTATTCAGCAGTATTTTATTTTTAGTGAAGGATAAGTTTCTTGCAGAAGATCTTTTTCAGGAAACATTTCTGCGCATTATAGATACACTACGCAACAGGCGATATAATGAAGAAGGAAAATTTTTACCGTGGGCAATGCGTATTGCGCATAATTTATGTGTAGATTATTTTAGAAAAGTAAAACGCACGCCTACTATTTTAACGCAGGATAAGAAAGACATTTTTGATGTGATACATGTGGCTTCAGACAACCATGCCGAGCACCACATTATCCGCAACCAGAGTTATGAAAAAGTGCACCAAATGTTGGATAAACTGCCTGAAGAGCAAAGAGAAGTTATAGTGCTGAGACATTTTGGTGATATGAGTTTTAAAGAAATAGCTGAAACCACTAATTGCAGCATAAACACTGCGTTGGGAAGAATGCGGTATGGTTTAATTAATCTCAGAAAAATGATGATGGAAAAACAAATAAATTTGTAAATTACCTCGTTGTTTTTTGCAGAATGAGGATGTTGGATCGTGTTTCCCTATGCTTACCTGATATTCTTAAAACTGTAAATAACAATCGGTGTTTAAAAAAAGTCCTTTCCGTTAAATCGGGAAGGACTTTTTTTTTGAACATACATGCATTTCACTGATATTTCAATCAGGAATTTTTACTTTATTTTCAAACAATGCGAAAAATATTTTTTGTAACACTTGCACTGTGTTTGTTTTTTATAAAAGGAAAAACGCAGGTTGTTGCTAATAATGCAAGACTCATTTTAATTGACAGCAATTTTAGCTTTACTGAAGGCGCTTCATGCGATAAAGCCGGAAATGTATTTTTTACAGATCAGCCTAACAATACTATTTGGGAATATGATATAAATAATAAACTGAGCATTTGGCTTAAACCTGCAAAGCGATCAAACGGAACTTATTTTGATGAGAAAGGAAACTTAATAAGTTGTGCTGATGAGAATAATGAATTGATTTCTATTTCACCCACTAAAAAAATTGCTGTATTAATTAACAATTACCGTGGCAATGTTTTAAACGGGCCTAATGATGTTTGGGTAAATCGGGTAACCGGCGGCATGTATATTACAGATCCATATTTTCAGCGTGATTACTGGACAAGACAACAGCCTGATTCAAATTTGCACGGAGAAAAACTATATTATTTACCACCGAATAAAAACATGCTGGCAATGGCTGACAGTGCAGTTAAAAAACCAAATGGCATTGTTGGAACGGCAGACGGAAAATATTTGTATGTAGCAGATATGGGCGTTTGGAAAACTTATCGCTACGAAATTCAAAATGATGGTTCATTAAAAAACAAAACCCTATTTGTAAACGAAGCATCTGATGGCATGACCATAGATGACAAAGGGAATATTTACATAACCGGAAATGGTGTTACGGTTTATAATTCTTCCGGAGAAAAAATTGATCATATTGATGTGCCTGAAAAATGGACGGCAAATTTATGTTTTGGCGGAAAGCATAAAGATATGCTGTTCATCACAGCTTCAAAGTCACTTTATAAAATACAAACTTTAGTAAAAGGCATTGAATAAATGTGCGCTTAACTGAACATGTATTCATTTATCGTTTCTATTTAATGCATCTTACTTAAAGAAGTAAAGGCTTTATATACTTTCATGCAGGTCTTATAACGATGTTTGTGCGGTGGCTCCTCTATTCTTTTATAAAATGTAACAATGTTATTTTTTATTGAAGGTGTTACTGTTTTAAAACCTTCTTCATTTAGCCTTAACAACCACCTGTTGTATGTTTCATCGGCTAATACATACTCGCATTTTTCTGTCGGATTTCCCGTGTCATAATCTTCATCCCTTAAATTTTTTTTCCTGCTTACAACAAGTAAACTCTTACTATAATTGTGCATGATCGTATCGAAACTATTATCAAAATTTTTTTCTGCTTGTGCATTTGGAGCTTTAAAATGCAGAGCCCTTAACGGCCCAATCTTAGGCATCACCTTTATGATAAAAGATAAGCCCGTTGCCCAAAAACCCGGACGTTTATAGCCTGTTCCAAATTCCTTATTGTACTGTTTAATGTGCATTCTATACCTGAATCTTTTGCTTGCGCTTGTTGAATCGGCAGCAAACAATTTTTTATTTTTTGATGCCCATGCGGTTCTTGTTATAAACGGAAAAACATTTGCAACCATAAAGCGAAATGTTTCAACTGATAAATTAAGATGATTATTAAAAGTTTCATCAAGACTTAATCCATATGTATCTTCAAAGGCTCTCGCAAGCAAAGCGGTATCAATTTTAAACCCAATAAAATCATGATAGGATTTTGAAGCATAATTACCTTTTGCTACCTGCAGTACATCAAAACCAAATTCCATCCGTATATGTGAGATATGGTTTTCTGCATAGGTAACGGTATCGCCAAATTTTTTTCTTATAGTTTTATAAACAAGCGGAACGCTTATGTTGGTCGCAAGCGGATGCCCGTACACATCCGCATAGTAATGCGATAAAAAACCCAAAGCAAATGCAAGCCCGTTTAAACTGTCTGCATCGGTTAATAAAGCTTCATTCATTTCGGCGTTACGCACATAGTGAACAAGATCAGTAAACAGGCGGCTTCCAAACGGATAATATCCCATATCAGGCGTAACAGCACCGCCATAAGCGTAAGCTTTTGCCTCGATAAATTCTGAATCAGTTGAGTTTGGATACCGAGATTTTAGAAATGGTAAGATGGAATTTTGCCATTCTGCATCAATGATGGCTTCATGCGTTAATACGCCAAGACTGTAGCCTTTAAGCGATGTAAACAGTAACAGCAGCAGTAAGCAGCGATGCAAACATAATTTCATACAATATTAAATAAATACAAAATGTGTGCTTGTTTATAATGAACAATGAAACCTTGATGAAGAAGCAATAGCTTAGCAAGAAAACAAAATGATAAAGCTCAGTATTTTTTATCCGAATGATGAAGGAAAAAACTTTGATAAAGAGTATTACATTAACGTGCATATGCCTTTATCGATAAAATTGCAGGGCGAAGCAATAAAGCGTGTTGAAGTTGAATTTGGTTTTAGTGGCGGAATGCCTGGCAGCAAACCAACCTATGTTGCAATATGTAACTTTTGGTATGATTCATTCGAAGCGTTTGAAAACGCTTTCATGCCGCATGCAGATACGTTGATGAACGATATTGCAAACTATACCGATATTAAAACCATAATTCAATTTAGCGAAGTAAAAATGAGTTTGTAATTTGCTCTGCACAACATTTGATCTTGAAATAAATAAAATAAAAAATGAAAAAAATCAACTACCTGTTTTTGCTTGGCATGTTTGCGTTTGCAGCCTGCGTTAATCTTCAATCTTCCGGCAGTAACAACGACTCAACATCAACCACCGCTTCATCTGTCAATCCATCCGATTGGAAATTTGGTGTTGCGTTATGGACATTTCACGATGTAAATTTTCCGCAATCATTAGATAAAGTCGACAGCGCGGGTTTGGTGTACATCGAACCAAATACATTTCATGATGCAGGACCTGAGTTTAAAGATTCAACCATCGGTCAGCTTTCTATGGCAAGCATTGATAAGTTAAAAGATATGATCGCACAAAAAGGTTTAAAGGTTGAATCGTTATACATTGTTGGCGATTCAACAATGGCTTCATGGAAAAAGCAATTTGATATTGCAAAAGAATTCGGCGTGCAATATGTAACAACCGAACCACCATTGAATATGTGGAACAGTCTTGATAGTCTTGCAGGCGCTTACGGAATTAAGATTGCCATTCATGATCATTGGCTTGGCTTCAGCCATTACTGGAATCCTGATACAACATTAATGGCATTAAAAGATCACCCGAATTTTGGTGTGTGTGCAGATCTTGGCCATTGGCCAAAGAGTGGTATTAATCCTTTAGACGCAGTAAAAAAATTAAGCGGTCATATTATCGGCATACATTTAAAAGATATTGCTGCTTACAATAATCCTGCATTAAAAGATGTAGTGGTTGGAACAGGTGTTGTAGATTTTCCCGCAATTTTTGCTGAGTTAAAAAAGCAGGGTTTTAACGGTCACATTTATATTGAAAGAGATTCGATTGAGCCAGGCGGAAATTTGAAATCTGTGATACAAGAAAAAAATTATTACAACAACCAGATAAGTAAGATGAAATAATTTTTATTGATCAAATCAAACAATTTCAGACTTATATTTTTTCATGATCGAACATGTTATTGATGCAGTTTTTATCCCGAATTTTTAGATCAAAGCTTATTACTATGGCTAAAAAACTTGCAACTCACTTTTGCTTTATTCTGTTTTTAATAATTCACAATAAAACATTTTCACAGGATAGCGCTTTTTCAATTCCGCTCTGGAAGAATGGAGCACCAGGTTTTGAAAATAAAAAAGATGAACCCGAATTAGCAAAAGATTGGTGGGTAAGAAATATAAACAATCCTTCGCTCACTGTTTTTCTTCCGCCAAAAGAAAAAGCAAATGGTGCTGCTGTAATAATTTGTCCGGGCGGTGGTCATATAAATTTAGTGTACAATGCAGAAGGTGTTGACCCGGCAAAATATTTTACTAATCTTGGCGTAACAGCTTTTGTTTTAAAATACAGACTATATAAACAAGACAGCTCTGTTTATACCATTGAAAATACAAAGCAGGATGTTTTTCGTGCCATGCGTTTGGTGCGTAGTAAAGCAAAAGATTTTGATATTGATACAGCACGCATTGGTGTAATGGGTTTTTCTGCAGGTGGTGAACTTGCCGGTTGGGTTTCTTATCATTACAATGAAAAACATTTTGCAAGTAATGATGCTATTGATGCATTAAATGCAAAACCTGCATTTACCATTTTAATTTATCCCGGTCCGGCGATTGTTGCCGACCCTGTTATATTGCAAATGCCACCGGCGTTTATGCTTGCAGCCAGTGATGATTCATGTTGCTCTGAACCGATCGTTAAGTTGCTCGCATTATACAGGCAACAAAAAGTTTCTGCGGAAGTGCATTTGTATGCGCAGGGAAGTCATGCTTTTAATATGGGTTATCATTCCCAGCTGGCATCGCTTAAAACGTGGCCGCAAAGACTTACTGATTGGTTGAGCGATAATAATTGGCTAAAGAAAAAATGATTTATCGTATTTGATAAACGCATAGCAACCTGCCCCTCAATAAACATTCGCTGATAACACATCATCTGTATTTATGCTGAAGGTTATTTTTCGAATGGCATAAAATATGTTCCATTTATGTGATAAATAAATAACCTATGGCAACAAAGACCGCAAAAAAATCTGCCACAAAAAAGCACAGCCCAAAAAAGATCTTTAAAAAACATACAACGAGTTTAAATCATTTGAAGGGCAGCAGTAAACAGGCATGATAGTGGGCAGAAGCCACAAGGTGGCATTACGACAAGGGTGATTGGAAAGACACCAACACCCGACTTGTGGGAGATTTCTTATGCAGTTACAAAACGTCGCGCCGGTCATGCGCCTGTAGGTTGTTAAATAAATTCTTTTAATGTTATGATTTTTGATAAAAGTTTAATTGACTCAATCGGAAATAAACTCAAAAAAAATAATCAATCGATCGCTCTTGCAGAAAGTGTAACGAGTGGTTTATTACAAGCGGCATTTTCAAATGCAGATGGGGCTTCGTTTTTTTTCCAGGGAGGAATAACCGCTTATAACATTGGGCAAAAAAGCCGTCATTTATTCGTTGAACCCTTGCATGCAATTGAATGTAATTGTGTATCTGAAAAAGTTTCGCAACAAATGGCAATAAACGTTTGCAATCTTTTTGTAAGCGATTATGGAATTGGAATAACAGGTTATGCAGCCAAACTTCCTGAAAAAAATATAAATGAGTTATTTGCTTATTATGCAATAGCTGCAAGGGGAAAAATTTTAGACAGCGGAAAAATTATAGCAGCTGAAGAAGAGGGATTGCCTGCACAACTTTTTTATGTAAACCAGGTGTTGAAAATTTTTAATCAAACGATTTAATTAATCGTTACAAATTGTTATTTAGTCTGGCACGAAATTTCTATTCACTATAAAAACACTTATTATGGCAAAGTCAACTTCGAAACAAAAAAAACAAATGAATAATTCAAGCTCTAACGCCGGCGCAGCCGCAAACGATTCTATGCTGAAATCTTTTTTTGAAGATGAATTAAAAGATATCTATTGGGCAGAAAAACACATCACGAAAGCATTACCTAAAATGAAAAAAGCCGCAACGTCAGAAGCATTGCAGGCTGCATTTGATGAACACCTTCAGCAAACGCAAACACATGTAGAACGTCTTGAACAGGTGTTTGAAATGTTAGGTAAAAAAGCGCAGGCAAAAAAATGTGATGCAATGGCCGGTATTGTTGAAGAAGGCAATGGTATTATAGAAGAAACAGAAAAAGGAACTTCTACAAGAGATGTAGGTTTAATTCTCGCTGCACAAAAAGTAGAGCATTACGAAATTGCAACGTATGGTGGTCTTGCACAGCTTGCAACAACGTTAGGTTTGGAAGATGTTGCTGAGATATTAACTCAAACACTGGAAGAAGAAAAAGAAACAGATGTAAAGCTTACTGAAATTGCTGAATCAAATGTAAACTATGAAGCAGCAGAAGAGGAAGAAGCATAAAGTTTTCAATCCGAATAATGAAGTAAGGTCATCATTTTTTGATGGCCTTATTTTATTAAATTGAACAATATTTTATTTCATTGCTTCTAATTCTTTTTGCATGCGAAACATTTCATCACGCAGTTTTGCAGCCTCTATAAAATCTAAATCTCTTGCTGCTTTTTCCATTTGTTTTTTTGTTTGAGCAATAGCTTTCTCCATCTGCGGAATGGTTTTATATTGTGCCTGTTCTTCTGCTGCACTTGTTGTAACAATGTCTTCATCGCCTTGTATTGCGTAGGGGTTTTTAGGATCGTAACCTTTAATATCTAATACAGATGTTTGTGCAAACACATTCTCCTTTGTTTTTATAATAGTTCTGGGAACAATATTATGCGCTGTGTTATAGGCAATTTGTTTTTCTCTTCTGCGATTTGTTTCATCAATTGTTTTCTGCATGCTTTCAGTCATTTTATCAGCATAAAAAATTACTAGACCATCAACATTACGTGCAGCACGACCAGCAGTTTGTGTTAAGGATCTTTCATTGCGCAAAAAGCCTTCTTTATCCGCATCTAAAATTGCAACAAGAGAAACTTCAGGTAAATCTAAACCTTCACGTAAAAGGTTTACACCAACCAATACATCAATTTCACCTAAACGCAATTGTCTTAAAATTTCTATGCGTTCAAGTGTGTCAACTTCGCTATGGATATATTTTGATTTGATGTTGATGCGCTTTAAATATTTATCCATTTCTTCAGCCATGCGTTTGGTTAAAGTTGTAACCAGCACACGATCGCCTTTTGTAACGCGCTTATCAATTTCATCTAACAAATCATCAATTTGATTTACTGATGGACGAATATCAATTGGTGGTTCTAATAAACCTGTTGGACGAACGACTTGCTCAACAACAACACCACCACATTTTTCCAATTCATATTCACCTGGAGTTGCACTAACAAAAACGGTTTGACCTGTCATGTTTTCAAACTCATGAAAATTTAATGGACGATTATCTAAAGCTGATGGCAAACGAAAACCATATTCAACTAAAATTAGTTTACGGTTTCTATCACCGCCATACATGCCTGCAACCTGCGGAATAGTTTGATGACTTTCATCAATGATGGTTAAAAAATCTTTCGGAAAATAATCGAGCAAACAAAACGGTCTTGTACCTGGTTGTCTTCTATCAAAAAATCTTGAATAATTTTCAATACCATTACAAAAACCTAATTCGCGAATCATCTCCAGGTCATACTCAACTCTTTCTTTTAAACGCTGCGCTTCTATGAGCTTGCCAACAGTTTTAAAATATTCAACCTGCAATCGCATCTCATCCTGTATCTCGTACAAAATTGTTTGCATCATATCTTTTGGAGCGAGATATAAGTTGGCAGGAAAAATAGCTGCGTTCTCAACCTTCATCATGCGCTTGTTGCTGTGCACATCAATTGTTTCAATGTCTTCAATTTCATCACCAAAAAAAGTTATGCGATAACCATAATCAACATAAGGCAAGTTGATATCAATTGTATCACCTTTTACCCGAAAAGTTCCGCGCTTAAATTCTAATTGTGTTCTGTTATATAAACTATTAACCAGCGAATGTAAAAAACCTTGCCGTGAAATTGTTTGACCTTTTGCAATGCGCACAATACCATTTTCAAAATCTGTTGGATTACCAATACCATAAATACAGCTTACACTTGCAACAACAATAATATCTCTGCGACCGGTAAGCAATTCGCTTGTTGCCTGCAAACGCAGTTTATCTAACTCCTCGTTAATGCTTAAATCTTTTTCAATGTATACATCGCTTACAGGCATGTAAGCTTCTGGTTGATAGTAGTCGTAATAACTTACAAAATATCCAACTGCATTATCAGGAAAAAATTGTTTGAACTCGCCATACAATTGCGCAACCAATGTTTTGTTATGCGTTAAAACAAGCGTTGGCCGCTGAACATTTTCAATAACATTTGCCATTGTAAATGTTTTACCGCTTCCTGTTACACCTAATAAAGTTTGATAATGCTCGCCGGTATTTATTCCTTCAGTTAATTGTCTTATTGCTTCCGGCTGATCGCCGCTCGGTTTGTATGGAGATACTAATTTAAAAGGCATTTATGCAAGATAATGCCTAAAGTTTTTAATTCTTTTTATGAAGTGAACGCAACCAAAAATTATATTCAGAAAAATATATTGAAGGCATGTTATCAGGTTTTTGCCAAAGTAAAATTCGACTTGGCATTTTTTGGTATCAACCATATTAACGTTTAATACAAAATTTTATAAGCCATAATTTAAAACTGGCAAAGTTGTTGCTTCATAAGCCAAAATAGATTATTCACTCTAAAAGTCTAACCATGAAAAAAGTACTCTTTTCACTTGCAGTTGTTTTAGGTGTAGTAGGAATTTCCGTAGCAAATTCAGGAGCAACAAAAGCACAAGTTCCTGCAGGAAATCACAGTTACATTATAAAGGATACTGTACCAAGTGATACAACAAAACCTAAAGATTCATCCCTGGTGAAACTTTAATTTATTAGTTCGGGGGTTTTTATTGATCGTGCCGATAAAGCTTTTGTAATTATTCAAAAGCTTTATCTTTTTTTATGGGTGTGATACAGCATTTAATCATGCTTTTTGCTGTTTCAGGATGGTGATAATTTCAATAATATTAGCATAACTGTTTCTAAGTTTTATTGCTAAATCTTTTTCATTAACCCATTCTATTTGTTCGATGCCTTCATCATATTGCGGTATCAGATCCTGGTTATTCGATGCAAGCATTTTAAACCAATGCGTTTCTTTTACAACTTCTTCATTTGAAAACTGATCAAAATATTCGTGCAGCGTTATGTTTATAAATTTTTCGAGCTGCAAATTTTTTAAACCTGTTTCTTCTTTTACTTCACGCAAAGCACACTGTTCAATACTTTCATCGCCATCTAATTTTCCTTTTGGCAGGTCCCATTTGTTTCTACGGAATATCATTAATAATTCATCATCATCATTAAATACTAAACCGCCGGCGGCAATAATTTTTTTTTTCATTTTTCTGGATAAAAGGGTAATTCAATGCTAACAAATATACAATTCGAATAAAAACTGAAATTTAACGGGCGCACTTTTATATTCGCAGCATGAAATATGAAAAGATTGTTGCAGAAAAATTATTAGAAATAGGTGCTGTAAAACTTAGCCCGCATGAGCCTTTTACATGGGCAAGTGGATGGAAAAGCCCAATCTACTGCGATAACAGAAAAGTTTTATCGTATCCCTACATACGCGATTTTATTAAAAGCGAATTATGCAATGTAATATTTGAACAATTTCCCGAAGCTGATGTAATAGCTGGTGTTGCAACTGCCGGCATTGCATGGGGTGCAATGGCTGCTGACCAGTTAAAACTTCCATTTATTTATGTAAGACCAAAGCCAAAAGAACATGGACTTGGCAATCAGATAGAAGGTTTTTTAGAAGCAGATAAAAAAGTAATTGTGGTTGAAGATTTAATATCAACGGGCAAAAGCAGTTTGCAGGTAGTTGATGTTTTGCGTAAAGTTGGCGCAGATGTAAAAGGTATGGTTTCAATTTTTAATTATGGTTTTGATGTTGCCAACGAGGCATTTAAAGCTGCTAAAGTT
>DASZUY010000348.1:0-2299 GCA_035547495.1 Parafilimonas sp.
CGAGTTTGTTGATCTGATTTTTTTATGGATATTAATTTCGGTTGCCGGTGTGCTGGGCAATATTACCGGTTATTGGTTTGGTGAGAAAAGCGGGCCGTTTTTATATCATCGTAAAGACACTTTCTTTTTTAAAAAGAAATATTTACTGCGTGCAACAGATTTTTATAATCAATATGGCGGATGGGCAATTGTAGCCGCCAGGTTTGTTCCTATCATCCGCACCTTTGCGCCTATAGTAGCCGGTGTTGTAAAGATGAATAAAAAGAAATTTTTTTATTTCAACATCATCGGTTGCGCTGCATGGGTAGCGGCTATGTTGTTTGCAGGTCACTTTCTGTATAAATGGGTGCTGAGTAAATTTAATATCGATCTGAAAGAACATCTTGAGATGATAGTGATACTGATCGTTCTTGTATCAACAGTGCCTATTATTTATAAATTCTTTTTTTCAAAAAGTAAAACCAATTCAGAAAACTTGCCATCATGACGAACAGAAATCAATCTGTTTTTAGCCTTGCTGTTTGGGTTGCAGCGTTAGGTTATTTTGTTGATATCTACGATTTGCTTTTGTTCAGCATCATTCGTGTTCCCTCTTTAAAATCGCTTGGTTTAAACGACGCGCAAATTGCAAAGGATGGTTTGTTTATCTTGAACATTCAGATGCTGGGTTTATTGATCGGCGGAATATTATGGGGCGTGCTGGGCGATAAAAAAGGAAGACTGAAAGTTTTATTCGCATCCATCATTTTATATTCTTTAGGAAATATTGCAAACGGGTTTGTGCAAACAGTAAATCAGTATGCATTGGTAAGATTTATTTCCGGTATCGGTTTGGCGGGCGAATTAGGCGCGGGTATTACTTTGGTTACAGAACTGTTGCCAAAAGAAAAAAGAGGTATTGCCACTTCTTTTGTTGCAGGTATTGGTTTAACAGGCGCTGTGGTTGCGTTTTTTATAAAAGAAAATTTTGCATGGCGCACCTGCTTTTTTATTGGCGGCGGACTTGGTTTTGTGCTGTTGTTTTTACGCATCAGTGTGCTTGAGTCCGGCATGTTTAAAAGCATAGAAAAAACGAATGTATCAAAAGGGAATTTCTTTATGCTGTTTGCCAACAGAACCCGCATACGCAAATATCTTTCTGCTATTTTAATTGGATTACCCACCTGGTATGTTATCGGCATTTTAATTTCCTTTTCAAAAGAGTTTGCCGCTAAAATGAATATTAATGGTGCTGTTGATCCGGGCAAAGCGGTCATGTTTGCTTATGTGGCAATTTCTATTGGTGATGTATTGGTTGGTTTTGTAAGCAAATGGCTGCAAAGCAGGAAACAGGCCTTATATATTTTTTATGCGATCACGATCATTGGTATTGTCTGGTTTTTCAACTTGCGCGGCGCAGATGTATCGCAATTATATTTAGTAGCTGCAATATTGGGTTTTGGCACCGGTTTCTGGGCAACATTTGTAACCATGGCGGCAGAACAATTTGGTACAAACATTCGCGCAACCGTTGCTACTACGGTGCCCAACATGGTACGCGGCTCTTTAAACCTTGTGTCATTATTATTTGTGTGGCTGCAGTCGCAAACAGGTTATTTGCAGGCGGGCTGGATAACAGGAATCGTTGTTATCATAATTGGATTGGCTTCAGTTTTTGCAGCGGATGAAACATACCATAAAGACCTTGATTACATTGAAGGTGCGGCTGCATAATAGCTCAAATAATTTATAGATATGCGCATAATATTTTGTTCGCTGTTTGTGATTTTTTTTTATTCTATAAATGCACAACCTAAAACAGATGCGTTTTTAAAAAACATTTTAGAGAAGAATAAAGACACGCTGTTTCAAAAGGTTTTATCCGATCCCAATGAATACCGCTTACAAATTATTTATACGCAGATCAACCGCGATAAAAACAACAAGCCTTCTTTTACAAATTATTATTTCAACTATGATTCACTTTTTTATTTTAATCCTGCATCAACCGTAAAACTTCCGCTGGCCATTCTTTCATTACAAAAGTTTAATGAACTGCATATGGATGGTGTAAATAAATATACTTCCATGCAGTTCGACAGCGCTTATCCGCACCAGGAAAAAAAATTGTATGACAGCACATCAGAAAATAATTTACCATCTATTGCTAACTTTATAAAGAAAGCGTTTTTAATCAGTGATAATGATGCCTATAACCGCATGTATGAATTTGTTGGTCAGAAAGAAATTAATGAAAACTTACATAGCAAAGGTTATAACGATGTGCGTATCACAAGACAATTCATGGGCTTTACAGAAG
>DASZUY010000349.1:0-16513 GCA_035547495.1 Parafilimonas sp.
CCAGTGCATAATGCAAGGATTATAATGACTAAAAAGAAACTTTTGGTATTCGGTTTAAGTTTTGACGTGCTGAAAGGCTTACTCACAATTAAATATTATGGGCAAAATAGAGTCTTAATTCTGTAGTAATTCTGTTAAGCCATGATAATTCAGTTAGTATTCCAAACAACTGGGTCTAGGGAATGCATCTTGATTATTATTTATTGCCTCGTCAACATCGCCGAAACTTTACGCTTTCGCATCACTATTCGACATTCATAATTTTGCCTGGCTTAACAAAGCAAATGAGGTATTAAAAAGGCGATGATGCTTACGTAATAGCTGCTTTTTGTTTTCTTCTTATTTCAATTCGTTTAGGCGAATTAATACAGACTGTCGAAGGTTTATTATCTACTGTCAAGCGAATCACTGTTGAATTTCTTTTTAATTATTCGATTCAAAGTCCAAAGAGAAAAAGCAAGCCATGAATATCCTACACAAAATCCCGCAACAACATCAGAAGCAAAATGTTTTTTAAGGTAAATACGGCTAATTCCAATCAATATCGACATTACAAACAACAAGATCGAAAAGAGTAATTTCCTCTTTTTAGACAGGTTCATACTCCCTATCAACCAAATCAGCAGTCCAAAAAAAATAAATGCTGATGTTGTATGCCCGCTTGGAAAACTGTAAGTTAATGTTTCAGCATTAATCGGGTAAACTGGTCTTACTCTGTGAAAAATATCTTTTAATGCAAAAACAATTGTAGAACTTGTTATTCCAATCACCGTAGTAGTTAATGCAACCGGTTTTTGCTTTTTAATTAATAGCCAAATAATCAAGATAAGGTAAGCCGGAACTAAAAAATATATTGAGCCAAAAAAACTGATTACGGTCATCACTGTTGTCAATTGCGGATTGATGTAGTGCGACAAAAATGTGAACACAGCTTTATCTACATTATCCTCTTTCTCGGCAAGCACCTCATGCACAATTTCTACAAAAGAGTACAACGACAACAGCATTAAAAACAACATTATGATTGTTTTTACAGATATTCTTTTCAGATAATTAACGATGCTATTAGTGTTCATTGAAAGGAATCTGTAGAGGTAAGTGTATCATTTTGAAAAGCATCAGTAAGCACATAACAATCAGTAATAATTTTCATGCGAACGCTAAGCATTGTTTGTCTTTGTACGCTTTCCATAATTAATAAGCGGGATAAAGTTTAGTAAAACTCAGCAGCAAGGCACAAAATAGATTGAGATTTTGTAGGAAATCTAAACTGTTTAATAGCGGCAAGCATCCAAGAAAAGATGATTAAGCAGCACAGGATTATGTGATGCTGATAAAACATCATCATCATAAAAACTATGATAGCCGTTTGATGATTGTGAAGTTGAAGTAACAGAATGTGAAGCGGTGCAGGACGCTAATAACATGATCAGCGCAAAAATTTCATGGCGAATATTACGATGCATATTGTAATGATAACTTTAATGAAACCAATAATACATTGCCGCAGAAGTTAAGCCCGCTGATTATTGTATTCTTTTATAGATCATCACTGCAAAAGTATTGGGAATGCTATTTTTTGTGCCTGTTACAAATTTTGGAGCGCTGAAATATATATTACCGGTTTGTTTATCAAACGCCATGGTTTTAGCACGATACGTTGTTTGCAGTGTTTGCACCACTGTATAATCATCAGCAGAATTTTGTTTGATGATGGTTGCTGTTCCATCACCGTTGCTGCAAAAGATCAGCTTGTTTTGTGCATCATATTTTACGGCATCAACACCGGCGCCAATCGGAACAGTTGTGATCACTTTTCCTGATTCAATATCAACCACGCTCATGCCTTTATTTTCGCGGCAAACGGTAAACGCTCTTTTATCATCCATATCCAAAGCTAAGCCTGTTGGTCCGCCGCAAGGCGCCAACGGAAACGTTTTTATCACTTTCATTTGATTGGCGTCAATCACATCCATCATGCTTTTGTCTTCAAGGTTATTATAAATTAAACCGTTTCCATCGGGCACTGCAAACTCAGGCGCACCACCTAAATCGATCGTATTAATTTCTTTTAAACTATTCACATCAATTACACACGCCGCGTTTGCATCACCGCAAAAAACAAAAACTTTTTTCGATGACGGGTCATACATTATGCCATCTGCATCTTCTTTACTCAATGGTATGGTGGCAATGGTTTTAAACGTTTTCAGATCGAAAGCAACTACTGCTTTGCCTTTTCCATCGCTGATGAAACCTTTATTTACATCATTCACCACCGCAACACCATGAATCCCTTTCATACCGGCAACCGAATCAATTACCTGTTCGGAATTAAGATCAATAACCTCAACTACGGTACCATGCGTAACGAATAAATGACGGTTTACTTCATCAATTGAAATATAATCATACCCACCATTGCCGGGAACAGGAATTGATTTATAAAAAGCATACAATGAATTCTGCGCCGATGTTGTTTTTGCGATAACAGAAAAAAGAAAAAGAAAGGCTGCACTGCGAAAAATATTTTTCATATAAATTAATTTTTAGTGATGGAAGAAAGCTTACTAATGTAATAAAGTTTTATGTCGTTCCAGTTATAATATGGAAATGTTGTTGTTTTCACCGGCAGCGCAACTTCTTTTTCATTCAATAATATTTTTAAAAGATAGTTGCTGCCGTTGCTATATACAATCCACTGAATATTTGCACTCATCGGAATGATCGCTGATGCATTCCAGTTTGTATAAAATTTAAAAACAGAATTGCTTGTTGTTGATGCTTGCGGAATTTCCATAAGCGTTGCCAAAGGTGAAATGGCTTCCGCATGTGTGAACCGCAGGATGGCATTATATTTTTTTTGTTGGATCGCGGCATCTGTTGTTTTAATCAGATCATTCAGCAAAGGAGTAGCGATCGTAATTTGAATGCCTGATGCATTTTCACCAGGACCTTTTTCGTAAAAATCTGAAG
Organism: Parafilimonas sp.; assembly: GCA_035547495.1. Taxonomy (GTDB): domain Bacteria; phylum Bacteroidota; class Bacteroidia; order Chitinophagales; family Chitinophagaceae; genus Parafilimonas. Next base: position 2,977 of record DASZUY010000349.1, read on the forward strand.
CGCTGTTGATTTCATCAAACCACCGCAAATCGTTTGTTGAAAATATTTTATTGAATGCGGTGATGGCATTTTCATATTCAGATTTCAATTCTTTTGAAGCTGCAAACATAGAAGCAAATACGTCGTACAATGCCTGGCTGAATAGTACCGGGTTTAATGCTTGCGTTTTATTTTTTACAGTAACGTTGATTTTATTATTTGCAAAGTCTTTTGTAAATAGCTTATTCCAAACATCATTAGCTGCGATAACGGTACGCTTATCATTTATTAATGAATCCGTATGTTTTTTTACGGCTGAGTCAGCGTAAATTTTATAAGCTTTTGACAGATCATAAAATCTTAAAATGCTGTCCGCGTTTGAAGGAAAAATTATGGATTCAATATTCGTGGTATCATAATGTAAACCGGATAAAAATGCTGTGGCGCTTTGTTGTGTGCGCAACTTTTCCGTCATCTCAACCAATAATTTTCCGTTAGAGAAAACGGAACTGTTTTGCGATTGCATTCTTTCCGCAATGTCATGCTGTTCCTGCATCCCAAGCCTGGTAATGTTGCCGTAATTATCTTTTTCAATGTCCTGGTAAAATAATACCAGCTTATATATTGTAAAGCCTTCCTTAGTTAATGCGTTGCTTTCTTTTGCTTGTTGCAAAACAGTTGTTACCAACAGGTCTTTATCTGGTGAGGTTTGAAATCTTGACCCATGTCGTCCCACATAATTTATAAACACAGGCACATATCCTTTTGGTGGTGCTGCATAGTTTTTTTGTTGCGGCTGATAAGGCGTTTTAGTATTGAGATAAACAGGCTGACCGGTTAAATTGAATGCTGTAATCAAACAAATGAATAGGAGAAAATTATAGTTCATCATCATAAAAAACAGAATGCAGGTATTGATCTGCATTCTGCTTTACATTTTTTTAGTGCTGGTTTGATTTTGTTGCATCGGAAGTATAAGCACCTAAATCATTGCTATAAGCTGCATTGCCTGCGCCAAGTGCAGGAGAGCCGGTTTTCAAATGGAAATCATTTGCATTAGGTGCACCGTTGGGCGTTGCAATTTTTCCATCAAAGCTTACAAACATTGGGTCTTTATCGCCAACCGCTGTTGAGATAAGATCGGTTGATTGAGGTTTGCCGACACCGTCACCGGGATAAAAATTACTTCTCAAATTGATGGAGATATTAGGTGTTACAGTTGTATCTGAATAGGTATCAGCAGAAGCATAAAAAAGATTGTTTCCATAGTGAACATTACTGGTATCTGCATCCTGGAAAATTTCCAAACCCTGGTAATTATCAACCATAATATTGTTATAAATATTAGCTTTTGCATTCAAACCTACAGAAACACCACGACCTGGTTCTGCTGCACCGCGTCTCCAGCCATTACTTACCAGCGTATTGTTATAAACATTTACATTGGTTTGCGGAAATGGAACTACATCATCGGTTTCTAATTTAATACCGGTACCTGCCTGGCTATAAACAACATTATAAGCCACATCGCCGGTTACACCTTTTTTCAAATTAATAGCCTCGCCATCTGTACTGCCGGAAGAAGTGATTGTATTTCTTAAAATCGTAACTTTTGCACCGTTCTGCATCCTGATGAGATCGTCCTGCCCGTTTGAAAACCAGGAGTCTTCTATGTCAACATTAATGGGTACGCCAACAATTAAAGATTTACGCGGATCACCTGCAAGATCTGGTCCCCCGGTGTTGGCAATGTTCGCCCACTTAATGGTTACAGATTGTGCACTATCACACTGAAAGCCTCCCCACGAGCCTGGCGTGTTACTGTCTGAATTGAACGATACAGGCTGATCTTTCGTACCTACCAATAATAAAACGCCTTGTACATTTATCTGAGCATTAGTCTTTACTATAACTGTGACGCCTTGTTGCGATGCGAGTGTGTCGCCAGCTTTTATAGTGAGGTCGCCCGTTATAGTGTAAGTATTGCCTGTTGTTAATGTGCCTTTTACAAAACCTGAAATATTACCTGCGGTTATCGGGTTTGATGGAGGTACAGTTGGGGTAATAATTGATGTGTTATCGTTACTTTTTGTGCAGGCGGAAAACGTTATCACTGCGCTTGAAATCAACAGTAACAGGAATGATTGTTTTGCTTTCATTTTTTATTATTTAAAGTTTAATTTGAATATCTGAAGCCAACCTGGAAGTTTGAATAGAATACATCTTTACCAACAACGAGGTTATTTATATTGTAATAAGTTGGTGTATTTAAAATGTTATTGAACTTGCCGAATAATGTAAAGCGCCTGCTTAAATTATATTCAGCAGAAAAAGAAAGAAATGATTGCGGCTTTTGATAATAATCAAATCCATAAATAGGGTAAACCTCGGCAAGCGTTCTGCCTAAATATTGATAAGCCAATTGGGCGAAGATTTTTTTCTTATCATTCTTATACAACAATGAAACATTCACGGTGTTATTTGTTTCGCCCTGCATCGGTCTTTTTTGCAGTTTATCGTACGTTGTTTGAGCCTGTAAATCTGTATAAGACTTGATTGAATAAATTTTTGAATAGATATAAGTATAGTTGCCTGTTATGCCCACATTTCCAAAATATTTTGTAAATACCGCTTCACTGCCATAAACCGTTGCCGTGCCTAAATTCACCGGTTGATAAGTTGTTCCGTTTATGTAAGCATACTCGATCGGGTTCTGAATACGTTTATAAAATCCTCCGACAAAGAGCTGCTCTTCATCACCCGGAAAAAATTCGTACCGCAGGTCGTAGTTATCAGCCACGGAATGGTTTAAATATGGATTACCCTCTTCATTATTGGCTGACGAATTATTTAAAATATTGTATGGTACCAGCTCGTAATAATTTGGTCTGGAGATGGATTTAAAGTATGAACCGCGTATATCCATGCGGCTATTCAAATTATATTTCAGTTGAATGCTGGGCAAAACATCCGTATAGTTTTTATTTACCCCGTTTATGCTTCCGGGATGAAAATTATTAATGGTAAAACCTTGTTTTGTATGCTCAACGCGTACACCACCAAACACATCAAATTTGTTTGATGATAATTTTACCTCGCCATAACCTGCGCTTATATCTTCGTAAGCATGATAATTATTAACGTCGTACGTATAAGTTCCGGCAGGATTATAAACCACCCACTGCGCGGTGTTGATATTTGTAAAAACCTGCTTTACTCCGTTTGTATTGGTGGTAGGTTTTAAATCATATTCATCCTGTAAATTATAGCGCGTTTTATGACGGTATAAACCACCCGCCTGTATATCAACAAAAAACTTCTTAAGCGTTGTTTTATAAGTAACATTTGCCAAACCGTTTATATCCTGGTCTTTATTGTGTTGCCATATTCTTGTTATATTATCAAAATAATCAGGCGTCACAGAAAACGTGTAAGGACCATTTTTATCCGCCGTAGTATGAACAGTATCTATTTTTTTATTTAATCCAAGATCTGCCCTGTCAGGCGAACGTTTATAAGCGAGTGAATAAACGCCTGCCCAATCAACCGCAAGATGCTTTGAAAGAATATGCCTGCCCTCAAGCTTTAAATTCTCCAGCAGTTCGTGGCTTGTTATTGAAGTATAATCAGTGGTTACAGGACCCGTGCCCGGTACTGTTCTTCCTCCGTTTCCACCAAGAATTGCTGTATCAATACTTAACCTTGATTGTTGCAGCGCACTATACAATAAAAGGTTATTTAAAATGATTTTGTTTCTTTTATTGATGTTATAATCTGCATGTAATGAAAGACCATCATTTAATTGCTGCGTTGAAAACGTTCTGTCTGATACGTCGCTTATTGCAGGAATCGCGAGGTGAACATCTGGTACAGCCTGGTTTAATAAAGAGTTAGTTCCGAAATATTGATTTTGAAAATTATCGGCTACCAACACACCTAACTTATTATTCAAAAATCTTTTACCATAAGTGATGCCGGCAGTACCTGTAGGTAATGCAGTTTTCTCTTTAAAATCAAGATTAGATCGGCTGAAATCATTTGGTTGCGCAACATAGCTATTGCCTAATCTTTCTGTCAAGCTTTTTTGCTGAATGTCTTTAGTAGAAAAATAACTGTACTGCCTTGTAAAAAAAATGGAGCTGTAACCCAACGAAGCTGTTGCATGTAAAATCATTGAATCAGGCGCATCTTTCATTACAAGATTTACGGTGCCGCCAATAGCATCACCTTCCATTTCAGGCAATAAAGATTTACTTATTTCTATTTTTTGCAACAGTTCTGACGGAACAATATCTAAAGAAACAAATCTGGATTTTTCATCGGGGCTTGTAATTTTTACGCCATTGATAAGTGTATTATTATATCTTGGTTCAAGTCCGCGTACGATGGCATACGCTTCATCCGCGCCTGAATTTTTCTGCAATGTTATTCCAGACATTCGTTGTAAAACATTTGCCGCATTAATATCCGGCGAACGTTGCATAGCTTGTGCGGAAATTACATTTACGATGTTATTTGCATTTTTTTCCCGAAGTCTTGATCCCGATTCTTGTTCGCCATTAATAGTCGTAAATACATTTACGGCAGCGAGTGTACTTTGATTTCTCGAAAGAAGGATATGGAGAGAAATGTCTTTTGCAGTTACCGTTATGCGTTGTGAAAAACGTTGATATCCTACTAAATCAATATCGAGTATATAATTCCCGCTTATTACATTATTAAAAACAAATTCACCGTTTGAATTTGCAGTGGTATTAAGGTTGTGTATATTGTTATGAAGTGTAACGGTTGCATCAACAAGTTTATCTTTAGATATGCTATCGCTGATTGTGCCGCTTATTTTAAATTGCGCAGATAACTGCAGAGAAAAAAATATTAAAAAAAGGCTGCCTAAAATATAATGCTTCACTTGCAATTATTTTATGGCGCAAATGTTTAAGATTTATTTTCTTTATTGTTCCAGGCGAAAGAAACTTAATAAACTGATGATAATTTTATCACGATTGAATAATATGAAAAGGTAGTCAACTACAGAATTCCTTCAGGATTTGATTATATATATACACGCATCTTTCTGACTAAAGTATGAGGGGAACGTTAAACCGTCTCATGAGTTTAATTATAATTACAAGGCTTTTGAACTAGCGTAAGTATAAAGCTCCTTAAAAAGAATAAAATTAAAACAGTCAATACCCGAGCTGATAGCTGCATTCATTTTAAGTATTCGTTTTTAGAAATTGACATAGGCCATTTCCGACTTCGTTCACAGAATATTTCATTCCGTGCAAGGAAATAGGCTTAGAATTGTATGACAAAAAATATTACGCAATAGGTTTTAAAAATAATGCCGGCGGCTATGAATTACGTAACGAAAAATTCAAAGCAAGCAGTTCTCCAAAGGATATCACTTTAGTTAGAAATAATACTCACAGATTAACCGTATTCGAAGGCTTCTTTAACTTCCTTACTTACCTCACTATTCATCAAAAACAGGAACAACTATTAACCAATTTTTTAGTGCTTAATTCCACTTCGTTTTTTGAAAAAAGTTTGCCGTTAATGCAATCACATAAATCTGTTCATCTGTATTTGGATTGTGACACAACCGGACAAAATTGCACGCAAAAAGCAATGGCTATTGATAAAGAAAAATTCAAGGATGAAAGCGTCCTATACCGAAATTATAAAGACCTCAATGATTGGATGGCGAACATAGGTCAATCACGAAAACAAAGTCTTCAGATAAAGCAATGATTCTTTTCATCAGCGGATTACCTGGAATTCTTGTGGAAGACTTTTAAGTTATTAATTAAAAATATCAACGCATGTCAAATTTAATGAGGTTTCGATGATTGCACGCATTGCCGCAATCGGCAAGATGTTCAATTGTTGCACAATTGCATCTTGCCCCTTTGCCTCGGAACTCGGCAGGGGTTCAAAATGCAAAAATCATTTCTGAATTTTCAATAAATCAATAATGGAGAATCAAACAAATAATAAAACGAAAGGCTGGATAAGCTTTCGTGTAAAGACACAGGAATATGAGCAAATACACCGAAATTTTTCTTCAAACACTTGTAGAAAGTTAAGTGATTATGCACGCAAGATTTTAATGAATAAACCTGTTGTTGTAAAGTATCGCAATCACTCTGCAGATGAATTTTTGTCAGCCATGATTCCGTTGAAAAACGAGTTGAATGCAATCGGAAATAACTTCAACCAGGCAGTGAAAAAACTGCACAGCTTAAAGCAAATTTCGGAGTTTAAAACCTGGCTGATAAGTCATGATGCAGGCAAAGAATTATTGCTGAAAAAAGTTGATGAATAAAGGCACAAAGACGCAAGCAAAGAGTTGCAAATGCGATTGACCTCGCATTGCCAAAACGCAGCAGTCAATCATTACTAGAATTTATCACGGCTGTCCAAAAAGAAAATATGCAAGTGGTGCTAAGCCAAATAATAATGGTGTTATATATACCTATATTGATCAGCGCACGAAATCTGTTTTTAATGGCAGTGATTTGGGAAAGTTGAATAGTGCGAATAATATTCAGCAAAGATGCAAGACTGAGCAAAAAATAAATGAACCATTCGATGCTATTAATAGAACACCGCATGATGAAATTGAAGTGGAGGTTTTGTTGAAGAAAAATGATTTGTAAAATATATGTAGCATCTGCATTCTTAGGTTCATAATTCGGTAACACAACGGTAATCTGCAGGTAAAAGTTTCTTAACACGGATAGCTGTTCTTTGTCTGTAAAATTTACCCGCATGAACACTTCTTACACAACAGAAAAACACCACAAGCCTTCGTTATTCAACACGTCAAAGGCTTTTTTTATTTGCCTTCTTTTTTTAAGTTTCTTTTTTAGCGGCTGCGTTAAAAATGAACCAGTATTATTTCCTGCAAAAATTCATAAGATCAATCACGTGGTTGTGATTTATCTTGAAAATCACAGCTTCGATAACCTTTTTGGGCAGTATCCCGGTGCAAACGGCTTGGCAAATGCAACGACTTCAGAAATTACGCAGGTCGATTCTATGGGCAATCCCTACACTTATTTACCCGCTGTGCCCGGCTCTACTGCATTCCCGGTAAACCTCCCGAATAATTATTTTAATATAGATCAGTACGTGCCGAATGATATGATGACGCCTGATGTACTGCATCGTTACTACCAGGAGCAAATGCAGATCGACGGTGGTAAAATGGATAAATATGCTTTGTATAATACATCCGGGGGTTTATCGCAGGGATATTATAAAACCAGCATGTTGCCTTTACTTGGTTATGCACAACAATATACGCTTTGCGATAATTTTTATCACAGTGCTTTTGGCGGTTCGTTCCTGAATCATATGTGGCTGATAGCAGCAGCAAGTCCTGTATTTCCTAACGCCCCTTCAAGCATGATTGCCCAGGTGGATGCCAATGGACATTTAATTAAAGATGGTGCCGTAACGCCTGACGGTTATGTGGTAAATACGAGTTTTACTGTAAACATGCCGCATCCCGCTTCTGCTGATCCATCTACTTTAGTTCCCAATCAAACAATGCCAACCATTGGCGACAGGTTAAGTGAAAAAAATATTTCATGGGCGTGGTATTCCGGCGGATGGGATAGTGCTTTGGCAGGAACACCTGATCCTACATTCCAATTTCATCACCAGCCGTTCGCTTATTTTGCAAAATATGCAGATGGCACGCAGGCGAAGAAAGATCATTTAAAAGATGAGAAAGAATTTATTGCAGCAGCAAAAAATGGAACATTACCCAGCGTATCTTTTGTAAAACCTTTGGGTATTAATAATGAGCATCCTGGTTATTCAGATGTAGCGAATGGTGAAAATCATACAGTAGAGCTGATAAACGATGTATTAAACGGACCAGATGGTAAAGACGCGATGATCATTGTTACTTACGATGAAAACGGAGGTTTCTGGGATCATGTTGCTCCACCGGTAATTGATAAAAAATGGGGACCAGGCACTCGTGTTCCGACAATTATTATTTCTCCATTTGCAAAAAGAGGATTCGTAGACCATACACAATACGAAACACTAAGCATACTTTCTTTTATTGAACAAAGATGGGGTTTGAAACCATTAACCTGGAGAGACAGAGATGCAAACCCTTTAAGCCATGCATTTGATTTTACGCCAGACGATAAATAAAAATCCAATTCGAAATAAAAGAACTGATAAAGGGCTAATAAGGAGCAGCAGTGTTGCTGCTCCTTATTGTGTTTATTATTTTATAATAACTGAATAAATATTCACTTAAACCGGTAAGAATTTTAATCATCAATGAAGAAATTTCTTTTTATAATAATGCTGATCATTTCTATGGCAGCATTTTCTTTTTTATCCTGTCATCAAAAAAAACAAACAGCAGAACAGCAAATTGCGGGGTTATTAATTAGGCAGGTAGATAGTTTTTCTAATGACTGTAATGTGATGCTCGCAGAAGCAGCAAATAAAAACTGCGACGAAAATAAATTGCAACAATTATTTCTTCAAACAAGAATAGCTTATAAAAAGTTTGAATGGGCGGCTGAATATTTTGAACCGGCAACATCGAGATTTGTAAACGGACCGCCGGTGCAGGAAATAGAATTTACCGGACAAGCTTTTCAACCTGCAGGTTTGCAAATTATAGAAAGCTTTTTATTTCCAAAGTTTGATACAACAAAACAAACCGATTTAATTAACCAGCTTAATTTATTACAGGCGAAATGCAATGTTTATAAAATGCATTTTAAGAATGTTGATATTTTAGACTGGCAGGTATTTGATGCCGTTAAATTAGAGGTGTTCAGAATTGAAACGTTAGGCATAACTGGTTTTGACAACCAGCTTACTTTAAAGAGCATTGATGAATCGAAAGCAAGTTTGCAAAGCCTGCAAAATGTTCTTTCTTATTATGATAAAAATAAAACCTTGCCCGCAAGATTTATTGAAAGCATAAACTATCTGAACCGGCATACTGATTTTAATTCTTTTAATCGCGCACAATTTATAACAGCATATTGTAACCCGCTTACAACAGGTATTTCGGATTTAGAAAATCAATTAAACCTTCATATAATAAGATACAATCGCTTGCTAAACCAGTATGCAAAAACTTTGTTTGATACCAATGCGTTCAATGTAAATGCATTCGCACCAGATCAATCTGCCTTTGTAACAAGTGAAAAAATTGTGATAGGCAAAAAGCTTTTTTTTGATCCAATACTTTCCGGAAACGGAATAAGAAGTTGCGCATCCTGTCATCAACCAGACAAAGCATTTACTGATGGTCTTGTAAAAAACAAAATGATCAATAGTAATAAAACACTTGCACGCAATACGCCTACTTTGCTAAATGCTGCATTACAGGCTGCACAGTTTTATGATATGCGCGCAAATACACTGGAAGATCAGTCGCATGATGTGGTACAAAGCGCTGTAGAGATGCACGGCTCTATGCAATTATCTGTTCAAAAACTATGGAACGATTCAATGTATAGAAAACTTTTTTCGATTGCTTTTCCAAAAAAGAACAGAACAAATATTGATACGCTTGAAATAATGAATGCCATTGGCTCTTACGTGCGAAGTCTTGTATTTCTTAACAGCAGGTTTGATAAATATATGCGTGGAGATTCAAGTGCTCTAACTGCAAATGAAGTAAACGGCTTTAATTTATTTATGGGAAAAGCAAAATGCGCAACTTGTCACTACATGCCTTTATTCAACGGAACATTTCCGCCACGTTATATGAAAACAGAAGTTGAAGTAATTGGTGTGCCTTCATCGCTTGAAGAAAACAAGATTGATACTGATTTAGGAAGATATAATATTATACAAGTTGCTTCACTTAAACATTCATTTAAAATACCAACGTTGCGTAATGCTGCGAAAACAGCACCCTACATGCACAATGGCGTATTTACAACTTTGCAGCAGGTAATGGATTTTTATAACAAAGGTGGCGGTGTTGGTTTGGGTTTTAAAATAGATAATCAAACATTACCATTTGATAAGCTAAATCTTTCGCAAACAGAAATGCAGGATGTTATTGCTTTTATTAAAAGTTTAAACAGCGAATAAGAAAGATTATGCTATGTGAATGGTACATCTGTAACAATGTCTCCTGATGAACAGTTTGCTGCATTCCAGGCTTACATGAACTCAGATAAATATATGCGCTTACATATTGGTGAGAATACAAAAAGAAACGGAGACAGGCTTCCATGGGAAAATCATTTTTGATTTTAAAAGTTGAACTGGGGGCTTGCTTTTTATAAAGCTCACTCTATTTCAATTGTGGCAAATATTTTTAATGTCGGAAATTTATGAAGCAAGAAATGTGGACATGCTTATTATATAGGCAACCAGTAAGTTCATCCCTTGGATCTTGATCATTTCGAAATGCAATCTGATGGCAGCGTAAAACTTATTTTTATTTTAACCTGACTTACGGTCTTAGTCAATACACAAACAAACTTGGAGATATTCCAATTATCTTTCCAGATGGAGTATGCAAATCGGCATTAGATATAGTTTTAAATAAACATGTGCTTAAGCCGTTTTTCATATAAAGGCAGTTTTTTAAATAAGCCGGTCTAAATGATAATAAATTTCGCGTTATTCTGTAGCAACAGATTTATAGTTTGGCTCAGATTTGCATTGCAACAAATCAACTTTGCTAATAGCAGATGATCGGGTTTTGTAATTAATGAATTTGAAGTTTAGTTTGCTGACAGGATAAAAATCAAACTGCTTTACAATATTTGTTTGAATGCCTTGTTGCTTCAGGCTTTGTAAATTATTTTCTGCAGTATAAATCAATGCGCCAGGCGTATTCTTTACAAAGTTGTTCAGAGAATCAAGTGTTGGAATTACTGTTACTTCTTTGTTGCTGTAAAACTCGAGTGAATTCGACTCTTCAGGAAATACCGCAACCGGGTTATGTTTATCGTTTTTATTTGACCATCTCGCAGCCTGCATGCCCGACTCATAATGGCCTAATTGCGGGTAGAAAAACAAGTTCAAAAACAGGTGAACGATCAGCGACATGCAAAAACTCTTTTTCAAAAAATTTATTAATGCAATATTGCGTAGCGGTATAATAACTATAATATTTAAAAGAATAATAAATACAAATACAAACCACTGGCCCTTTAAGTTGAAAAAAAAAGCGATCAGTATAACTGCGATGCTTATTATATACAACATTATAGATTGTATCTTGATGAAGACATTCATCAACCGGAGCTTATTACTAATTTTTAAAAGATAATCTGCAGATAGCGCTGCCAGTTGCGGAAATATGATGATTATATAATGCGGCAGTTGAAAGCCGGAGAACGAAAACAATAAAAAAGTTATGAGCGCACTGTATTTAATTAAAAGATCGTCTTTCGGCTGATGAAACAGTTTTCTGAAAATATTAAAAACGCTCATGCAAAGCACAACAGTCCATGGCAGAAATGCCCATAAAATTGTGTGCACAAAAAAGAAAGGATTGCCTTTGCCCTTTATTGGTCCTGTATTAAAGAAACGACCGAACTGACTATCCCAGAAAAAAAATCTTAAACCTGAAACATGTGTTCTACCGTACACAATTTTTTCGGGATGCATATCAAACTGTACGAAAAGACAATACAATTCGGGCAAAATAAATAAACCCGTTAGTAAAATATAAATGTACCAGGCTGTATTGCCAAACTCCTTCCACTGCTTTGTTGTAAACAAATAAAGGATTAAAGCACCTGCAAGCGGTATCAATATAAAAATTCCTTTTGTCATAATGCTGCAGGCAGTAAATACTGCCGCCCAAATGATATTATTGAGCCTGCGTGTTTTTTGATAGCGATATAAAAAATATAAGGCGCCAAGAAAAACAGTGGTTAAATAAGGCTCGGCTCTTACATCAAAATTTGATATCACTGCGTGTGCAGCGATTACATAAATCAGCGTAGATAATTCGGCTGTTGCTTTATTATAAACCTGTTTAATAAAAATGAATAAGATATAAATACCAGCAAGCCAAAAAATAAATGCAGGCAGTTTATAAGCAAAGGAACTTATTCCAAATAATTTAAAGCTTAGTGCCGTAAGCCAGAAAGGGAAATGGGGCTTATCTAACCAATCACCTCCTTTGGCATAAAGATTTATCCAATCGTTTGTTACGGCAATTCGTTTAGCAATTCCCGCATATAAAGCACCATCGGGTTCGAGAATATAGCTAAATAATCCTGTTGCGTTTAGCAAAATACCAATGATAAGAAATGCGGGAAACCATTTATGTAAGATGCTGCTGTTGCTGCTCATGGTTTGCACTTAGATGAATGCAAACATCTTTCCACAAAATGAACTTAATGTAAATGGATATTATGTTTACATTAAGTAATCAAATATTATGCGATCTTAAAATTTACTACGCTTTATATAAACTTAAAAAGTGCATGTTGTTAAAGGCAGGATGTTTGAAGTCTACCAATGACAATCGATAATGTTAGAGACATGCAAGCGGCCGTTTCTAAGTTCGCTTTTTATTTTCTTATGCTGAGGCTTAACAGTAAGGTAATGAAACTTTACTTACTTTGATTAGTCATCATAAATAAAATAGCTTAGATTAAAATGCCCTCGTTTCTACGAGGGTTTTTTATTTTGAATGATGACACATTAACAAACAGGTAAAACAATTCACTGCCTTAGTTAAACTTATCCGTTCTTTGTTTCTTTTTCGTTTTAGATGACTTAGGTAATTCAAGCCCGTCTTTTAAAATTTTGCTTGCTTTCTTTAAATGCTTTTTAAATTTTTTGTCGGTGATCTTTTTGTCAAAACCTTCAAGCGCTTCTTCAATATTGGCTTCAATAACTTTGCGTGTTTTTTTTGCCATATGTTTTATAGTAGATACCAAAGCATGATTTCCGATGTTAAGTTTTGCGTTATATACTTACATGCCTTTTAATACAATAACTACAGCTATTTTGCATGTACGTAAAAGATTTTTTTGAAGCTGAAATTTATAAAACAAAAGAGACAAATCGTGTAGCAGAAGCCAACCATTAAAGCAGTTACTTAAAATCGCGTCGATAATATTGAATCTTCAACGAACAAGGGAAATGAAAAATTATAATATCGGATTTTATTGCCGGCTTAGTAGTGTACGTTTTGAAATTTTTACTTAATGGTTATGCCTGTGTCTGTACGGGCTGCAGTTTTTCAAGTCATCCACAAAAACACAAGGATGACGAGTAGTGCGGTATTAACACGCAAGACGAATACATCTGCTTCGGAAAGCTGATTATTGCTAAAAACAATTTTTAAATACCTTGTTTTTTTGCTATCAGCCTAATCTTAAATAGCTTGCTTTACGGGTCTCATGAAAGGCTCTGATGCTGCATAAGTGGCCAATATTCGCCTTATTATCATTTTGTAAACAGCTATAATCGTTCAATTGATTCAATAGCTTTACGAAATCCAACTTATTAAAATCAATTGTTGTATGCGCCAGTATACGTCGACTGCTTTCTTCGTGGTTTTGTTTTTTTATTGTAATAA
>DASZUY010000350.1:0-9858 GCA_035547495.1 Parafilimonas sp.
GATGTACAGATTTCCGTGCAAAATTTAAAGCAGTTTGAAGAGAAAGACCTGGTTGTAATAAGCAAAGGTGTGTTTATGGATAGTGAAGGTGTTGTAATAAAAGGCGGTAAAAGAAGAGTGTACGTTCGCCTTGAAAGTTTAGACCAGGTAATGACTGTAGAGTTTCCTGCAGATCACCTTCAACATAAACTAAGCTTGTAAACAAGAGTAATTCATCTGCTGTAAATTTGCCTATGTTTTCTTTTTTTCGTTCATCAAAAGCAACACCGGATCTTTCTTTTTTATCTGCAGATATGCATTCGCATTTATTGCCCGGGCTTGATGATGGTTTACAGGAAATAGAACAAACCATGGAGTATGCAAGAGAGCTGCAGCAGCTTGGTTATAAAAAACTTATTTGTACACCGCATATTCTTTCGGGTGTTTATGAAAATTCTCCTGAAACGATTTTGCCCAAGCTCGAGCTTGTTCGCAACGCATTTAAAGAACATAATATTGATATACCGGTTGAAGCTGCAGCTGAGTATATGGTAGATGCAGATTTCGAAAATTATATAAATGAAGGAAAGCAACTACTTACGTTTGGCAAGAATTTAATTCTTATTGAAATGTCGTACGCGGCTGCATCAAATAATATTGAACAAGTGATTTTTCAATTGCGGCTTAAAGGTTTGCAACCCATACTTGCCCACCCTGAAAGGTATGGCTACCTTTCTGGCATAGACAAATACCAGCGGTTTATTGATTTAGGTTGCTTACTTCAAATAAATATTTTATCGCTGCTGGGTTATTATGGAGAGCCTGCTAAAAATATTGCGCAGGATCTTATTAAAAAAAACATGGTGAGTTTTGTGGGTACAGATATGCATCACAATAATCATCTTAATGCACTGAAAAGTCTTGCTTCAAAAAAAAGTTTTTATAAGTTGTTTGAAAATATTGAGCTTAAAAACAAAGAGCTGTTATAAATCAGTTTAAAAAAAATACAATGCGCATTTTAATTGATATGGATGATGTAATGGCGGACGCTGTTGCACGTTTTTTAGAATGGTATGAAAGAGATTTTGGCGTAACAATCTCAAGAGAAAAATTGCACGGAACAAAGTTGAGAGATATTGTTCCGCCGGAGCACAGGCAAACTGTGTTAATGTACCCGCATCAAAAAGGTTTTTTTAAAGATTTACCTGTAATAGAAGACAGCAAAGAAGTAATAGAAGCTATGAACAATAAGTATGAAGTTTTTATTGTTTCTGCTGCAATGGAATTCAAGTATTCTTTATATGAAAAATTTGAATGGCTGGATGAACACTTTCCTTTTATACCATGGAAGCGAAGAGTTTTTTGTGGAGATAAATCAATCGCAAAAGGCGATGTTTTAATTGATGACCACGATTTTAATTTATCTGTTTTTGCAGGAAGACCGATTGTGTTTACTGCCCCGCATAATGTTCACTATACGCAATATGAAAGAATGGATAAATGGAAAGATGCAAACAAATTTTTTGACGAGTTGCTTTCAAAATAATCACTGCAATTGATGTTCAATAAAAAAGCCTTCTTATATGAGAAGGCTTTTTAGTTATGCAAATAATATTTAATTATCCATTCATGCTCGCAAGAAATTCTTCATTGCTTTTTGTGCCGCGCATACGTTTCAGCAATTCAGTCATTGCCTCTTCTGTATTCATATCATTAATGTATAAACGAAGAATATTCATACGCTGCAATACATCTCTGTCGAGTAATAAATCATCACGTCTTGTAGATGAAGCAACAAGATCAATAGCAGGAAATACGCGTTTGTTAGAAAGTCTTCTGTCAAGCTGAAGTTCCATATTACCGGTTCCTTTAAACTCTTCAAAAATTACTTCATCCATTTTACTGCCCGTATCAATTAATGCGGTTGCAAGTATCGTTAAAGAACCACCGTTTTCAATTTTACGTGCAGCACCAAAAAATTGTTTTGGCTTTTGCATTGCATTCGCTTCAACACCACCACTTAAAACTTTACCACTCGCGGGTGCAACTGTATTATGCGCACGTGCAAGACGTGTAATACTATCTAATAAAATCACAACATCATGACCGCATTCAACCAAACGTTTTGCTTTTTGTAAAGCGATAGTTGAAACCTTTACATGTTTTTCTGCAGGCTCATCAAATGTTGAAGCAATAACTTCTGCTCTTACACTACGTTCCATATCAGTAACTTCTTCAGGGCGCTCATCAACCAAAACAACCATCAAATAACATTCAGGATGATTTGCCGCAATTGCATTTGCAACTGCTTTCAGCAACATTGTTTTACCAGTTTTAGGCTGCGCAACAATCAATCCGCGCTGACCTTTACCTATCGGTGTAAACAAATCAATTATTCTTGTTGAATAATCTCTTGGTGTTGTAAAGAGATTTAATTTTTCAAAAGGAAATAAAGGCGTTAGATAATCGAAAGGTACGCGGTCTCTAACTTCTTCCGGGCTTTTTGAATTAATGGTTTCAACCTTTAATAAAGCAAAATATTTTTCACCTTCTTTTGGAGGACGAACGGCACCATACACAGTATCGCCGGTTTTCAATCCAAATAATTTTATTTGTGAAGGCGAAACATAAATATCATCAGGAGAAGATAAATAATTATAGTCGCTGCTGCGTAAAAAACCGTAGCCATCGGTCATCATTTCCAGCACACCTTCGGATTGTATAATTCCATCAAATTCTACATTAAATGCAGGCTCTTTCTTACTCCACTGTTTTGATGTTGTTTGTTCAGCAACATCTTCGCTCTCCTCTACTTCATCAGGAAAAACAACAGGTTCGTCATCACCAAGCATGCTTAATAGATTTGCTCCCATCTTGGTTAATGATTCATCCTCTACCTCAGGTTCTGTTTCTGCGGGCACTTCGTTTTCGGCAACAGTTTCTTCTTTCGTCTTTACTTTATTTCTTGTGCGTTTAGGTTTTTCTTCCTCTTCTTTGCCACTTTCTTTAACTGCTGGCTTTTGTTCCTTCCGCATTTTTTCTACTTTAGGTGCTTCGGTCATCACCTCAGCTTCTTCTGTTGTGTTTGCCGTACTTGCTTTAATAGTGCGCTTACGTTTTGGCTTTTCTGTGCCGTTGGTTCCATTGCTTTGAGGAGTTAACGCTTGCTTATCAAGGATTTTATAAATTAAATCCTGTTTGTTCAGATGCTTTGCATCGGGTATGCTAAGGTGCTCAGCAATGTCGTGAAGTTCAGGCACCAGCATGTCGTTCAATTGAAGAATATCGTACATAAAAAATAAAACCTTACAATAAATAAATTTTAAAAAATAGGAGAAAAATTTTGTTGGTTACAAGAAAACAGGCGAGTGTTAATTGATTGGGCAATAATGCTTGTTTCCGGTGCAATATTACACTAAAAAATTAAAACCAAATAAATTTTTGCTGTCCTTTAGTTGTATTAAACGCCGGCTCTAACTAAATCAAAAATGATGCGACACTATAATAAGGTACTTGTTTTATCTATATATACAATACTTTCGTCGCAATGTTTTGCAATTCATTATTTGTTAGCTCAAATCTATTGTACTTTGTATAAATGAAGATGAATTGGATGAACAAAAAATGGGTAATTGTTTTGTTGCATGCCGTGTGCTGGATTATACTTTTTTCATTGCCTTTTTTATTACGCTCCTATTCAAGAGCAGAACACAGAGGTACCGGCCCGGATGATGGGCCTCTTTTATATTTCTATTTTCTTAGCAGTGCTGTATGGATTATTTTATTTTATGTTCATGCAAATGTGTTTCTGCGCTTTGTGCAACGCCGTAAAAAATTTGCGGTGTTTATTGGTTTTGAAGTATTAGCGCTTGCAATTGTTTACGTTATACACTGGGCATACTTTGCTTCGTTTGTAAAGCATATGTCGTTTAAACCTGCTAATTTTTTTGTATATAATATTTTTCCTTACTTGTTTATTCTTGCCAGCAGTACTGCTTATGCAATGCTTATAGAAAGACAACGCACTTCGGTACTTTCAAGGCAAAAGGAAACAGAGAATTTGAAAACAGAATTATTGTTTCTTCGCTCGCAGGTTAGCCCGCATTTTATGTTTAATGTGTTGAACAGTATGGTTGCGCTTGCAAGAAAAAAATCAGATTTATTAGAACCGTCACTTATTAAACTTTCATCGTTAATGCGATATATGTTGTATGAAACTGATGAAAGAAAAGTACCACTTGAAAGGGAAATAGACTACATTCAAAGCTATATTGATTTACAGCGTCAGCGATTTGGAAAAAACGTTGCAGTTAATTCTTGTTTTGAAAAGATCGACAGTGCTAAAGAGATTGAACCGATGTTGCTTATTCCATTCGTAGAAAATGCTTTTAAACATGGAACAGGAATTATAGAAAATCCTGAAATAAATATCAGCTTAAAAGAAAAGGATTCGATACTTCAATTTACAGTAAGTAATAAATTTAATGATGCTGTTAATGAAATAAAAGACAGCAATTCCGGAATAGGTTTGAATAATGTAAAGCGAAGATTAAATCTTTTATATGGAAAAAATCATTCATTATATATTAACGATAAAGATGGATGGTTTACAGTTTTGTTACAGATAAATCTTACTTAATGCTTAAGTGTATTGCCATAGATGACGAACCGTTAGCGCTGGAGTTGCTTGAAGATAATATAAGCAAAGTGCCCTACCTGCAATTAGTAGCGAGCTGCAGTAACCCGTTGCAGGCAATGCAGGTTTTGCAAAATGAACAGGTTGATTTAATTTTTCTTGATATACAAATGCCGGGCTTAACCGGGTTACAATTTATCCAAGCCGTTCAGCAAAAACCAATGTTTATTTTAATTACCGCTTATGAAAAATATGCATTGGATGGTTTTAATCTTGATGTTGTAGATTATCTTGTAAAACCAGTGGCTCTCGAAAGATTTATAAAAGCCTGTAACAAAGCGTGGGAGTTACATCAACTTAAAACAAAAAAATTTTCTGCTGATGAACAGCCATCTTATTTTTTTATAAATGCAGATTACAGCCTGGTAAAAGTTGTATTTAATGATATTATGTGGGTAGAAGGGTTTAAAGACTATTTAAAAATACATCTAAAAAGCAGCACAAAACCATTGGTGGCAAGGCTTACCATGAAAGCGATCGAAGAGCAATTACCGGACTCTATGTTTGTACGCGTACAAAAATCTTTTATTGTTTCTAAAGAATATATCACATCAATAAGAAAAAACAGTGTATTTATAAATGAGGTTGAAATACCGGTTGGAGATAATTATAAAGATGTGATAGCAACATTAACCGGCAAACATTAATTTTATACCGAAAACATTTTATATGAAATTTAAACGCACATTACTTTTTTTAATCTTATCAATCAGTTCATACACACTATTCGCACAATCTGCGGATGACATTATCAATGATTATTTTACTGCCATCGGCGGGCGAGATAAAATCGGGCAAATAAATTCTGTTCATATGACAGGTACTTTCTCTGTTATGGGTAACGATGGGGATGAAGATGTTACCATTTTAAACGGCAAAGGGTTTAAAAGCGTAGTTAGCTTTAATGGTCAGAATGTAGAACAGGCAGTTACAGATTCAGGCGGCTGGATGATAAATCCATTTATGGGTTCTTCTGATCCTGTAGCATTACCACACGATCAATATGCAGCAGTAAAAGATCAAATTTACGTTGGCGGTGTATTGTACAACTATAAGAATACCGGCAGCCAGGTGCAATATGAAGGCATGGATAATGTTGATGGCAAGTCTGCATATAAAATACAAGCCACATCTCCTGACAGTGTTAAAACAACTTTCTATATTGATTCTTCAACACATTACCTAACGCAGTTAGTTCGTGAATTTCAAGGGCAGGCAACTACTGCTAAATATTCTGATTTTAGAAAAACTGACTTCGGAAATATAATGCCATATGCAGAAGAATTAACCTTGCCTCAGGGCATGCAGGCAAACAGTACAATAAATAAAGTTGAAATTAATGTACCTGTTGATGCATCTGTTTTTGCGATGCCTAAAAAATAATTTTTTATATTCTTAACAGTTAAAATAGCTAACGCAGGTTAGCTATTTTTTTTGCTTGCCATTCGTCGCACTTTTTAGTACGCTTGTCTCATTTATATAATGTTCTTTTAAACCTGAAAGTAGTTTTGCGCTGCAATTAATTCTATTATGAAAAAATTATTTACTGCTGTGTTGATCATTGTTAGTTCACATTTGGTGGCGCAGTTTCCGGTTGGTGGTAAAGCTCAAAAAGCACCTCCAAGTATTGGGCATATTTATGGAAAAGTAGTTGATAGTGCTGATAAACCAATTGCACAGGCTTCAATCATTCTGCTTCAAAATAAATTCGATTCAAGCACCAAAAAAATGAAACAGATTTTATTTAAAGGTGCAACCACAGAAGCAAATGGTGATTTTGATTTTGGTGAACTGCCTTTATTTGGAATTACCATGAAAATCTCTGCAGTTGGTTATAAACCTTATGAAGAAAAAATAACCTTTCAGCTTAAAGCACCTGGTGGCAATAATTCTCAGGGTAATCAAATGCAACAGGGAATGGCTATGATGAGTGCATTAGATAAAGATATGGGCAACATAAAATTAGCCGGTGATGTTGGTCAACTTCAAAATGTAACTGTTTCAACAACTGCTTCTGCATTAAAAATGGATATTGATAAAAAAACATTTAATGTAGATAAAAATATTGTGAGTGCTGGTGGTACTGCAATTGATGTAATGAAAAATGTTCCTTCAGTTCAGGTAGATATTGATGGTAATGTAAAAGTGCGCAACGCAACGCCGCAAATTTATATTGATGGCAGACCAACAACACTAACGTTAGATCAAATTCCTGCAGATGCAATTCAAAGTGTTGAGGTAATTACAAACCCATCTGCAAAATATGATGCAAGTGGTGGTAATGCTGGCATTCTAAATATCATATTGAAGAAAAATAAACAAATTGGTTACAACGGTAACTTAATGGCTGGTATAGATTCAAGAGGCGGATTTAATGGCGGCGGCAATTTTAATGTACGCCAGGGAAAAATAAATTTCAGTGCTGCATTAATGGCAAATCATCGTAACGGTCGAACAACGGGTAACACAATACAGGATTATCTTTTTGATACGGTTTCACACAATACGCAATCGACTGTATCAAAGAATGACGGAACGTTTATGTTTGGCAGGTTAGGGCTTGATTATTTTGTTACCAACAGAACTACACTTTCTCTATCAGGTATAAAAGTACATGGTGAGTTCCAGCCTAACTCTGTTAATAACACTTTTACAGAGGAAATTTTTAAAAACGGAGATGTCATTAATTCATCCAGCATTCGTGCAACAACCGGTTCAAGAACGTTTAATGCAAACGGTTTACAGTTTGCTATGGTGCATAACTTTCCAAAACAAGGCGAACAATGGACGATTGACGGAAATTATTTTGCGGGCAAGAATAACGGTAATTCTTATATTGCAATCAGCAATTACGACGGAGCCGGTAATTATATTGGACCCAGTGATGAAAGACAACTTTCAACAGGCGATAATAAATTCTTCACAGTTCAAACAGATTATACAAATCCACTTACAAAAAATACAAAACTTGAAACCGGCTTAAGAGCACAAATGAATAAGCTTGCGAATATTAATGATTTGTATTACGTAAATGGCTCTGTTGAGACTAAAAGGCCAGGCTCAAGCATAAATTATCATAATACAAATAATGTTTATGCAGCTTATGCAACTATAACCAGCAGTATTAAAAACTTTGGATATGAGATTGGTTTGCGTGCTGAAAGCAGCGATTATACAGGTATTGTAAATGATTCAGCGCATTATACACATAACTATCCCGTAAGCTTATTCCCTTCAATATTCCTGAGCCAGAAATTAAAGAACAGGCAGGAATTGCAGTTGAATTTTTCCCGCAGAATTAACAGGCCGAATTTCTTTCAGTTAATTCCATATACTGACAGATCAGATACACTAAACATTACGCGTGGTAATCCTGATCTTGTTCCGGAGTTTACTAATTCGTTTGAATTTTCTTACAGCAAGACTTACGGAAAGAACAACATGTTTCTTACCTCAGTGTATTACAAACACACCAACCATCTTATAACAAGATATCAGGATAGTGACTATAATTCAGATTTTCAAAAAACTGAGCTTATTAATACATATATTAATGCAAATTCCAGTTACGCATATGGGCTTGAATTAACAGATGTGGATTATGTAAACAAATGGTGGGATTTTAATGCGAACGTAAACTTGTACAATTCAAAAATAAATGCCGGTAATAATATCGCTTCGCAAGATGCAATCTTAAGCTGGTTTGGAAAAATGAATAACAACTTCAAGCTGCCTAAAAATTTTACACTGCAGCTTTCAGGCAACTATCAAAGCAAAACAAATTTGCCGGTAAGTTCAGGTCAGCAAAATTTTGGTCCGCCACAATCAGGTCAGTCTGCTTCGCAGGGTTATATCAAACCATTCTGGTCAGTAGATTTTGCAGTGAAGAAAACGTTTTTCAAAAACCAGGCAGGCGCTATTACACTTAGTGTAAACGATATCTTTAGAACGGCAATAAGCGAACAAATTTCATCAAGCCCATTCTTTTACCAGGATTATTCCAGGCTGAATAACCCGCAATTGGTGCGTTTAAACTTTACTTATCACTTCGGTAAGTTCGATGTATCACTTTTCAAACGTCAAAGCAAGAACTCTAATCAAGGTTTGCAGGAAGGTATGCAAATGGGTGGTGGCAGATAAAGTATTACGCAACTCGCAGCTTTAAAAAACGTCATAAAAATCAAGTCCCGTTTTCGGGACTTTTTTATTTGGCTGAACAACAGTTAATTTTATACAACAAGAATCTTTAAGGTTATTCGTTTTAAGATTTGCTGATGCTTAAACTTCTGCTTTATATCCGTATTTATTTTTTTATGCTGATGTTGATTTTCCTTCATCAGCAATTGCATGCACAGCTTACGTATAACGAACTAAGTGTTCAATATGACAGCCCATGGACGTTTAAAAAATTGCAACTTATTCCCATTCGTTTTAAGGATAAAGGTGGAGCGCCCGGTTTTCAAAACATCACTGCTTTCGATAAGCCGGTCATTAGTTTTAGTGATGCATTGAAGCAACATAAAATTGTAATTAAAGAAAATACGGCTGATGGTGGCGCAGATGTTTCAACTTTATTCGTAAAAAATAAATCAAAAGATAATGTGCTGTTGATGAGCGGAGAAATGATACAGGGTGGTAAGCAAGACAGGGCGATTGGTAAAACAACAATTATTCCTGCAGGCAGAAACAAAAATTATGTTCCTGTGTTTTGTATTGAAAAGGGAAGATGGGATGATAAGGCGAAACGTTTCAGGCATGCAGGCACAGCAGATGTTGGTGTAAGAAAACAGATTGATGAAACGCAAAGACAAAACAAAATCTGGAAACAAATAGACAATGAGCTTGCAGAAAAAAATAAAAAGAATCAAACCGCTGCATATTTAAGCGCTTATAACGATAGTACGCTTGATGATACTTCTTACCTGCATTTCTTTATTAATAAAATGCGAGAGAGTGACAGCAGCTATGCAGGGTTTATTGCAATTACAGGTGATCGCATTATTAATTCAGAAATTTTTTCAGGAACCGATCTCTGCCTTGCAGCATATATTGAAATGATAAAAAGTTATGTGCATTCTTTGCAACCTTCGGATGGGGCGCCTTCTAAAACACATGATGAAGTAAAAGCTTTCACTGATAAATTTTTACCTGATAAAACAACGCAAAAAAAATATCTTTCAACC
>DASZUY010000351.1:0-1974 GCA_035547495.1 Parafilimonas sp.
AGCAGGATGAAAGCAATCCTGTTGTTGCAGTAAAAATATTTGCAGATGATTATTCAAAAGCTTACTCCGGCGATTTGCACACGATAGAATATGAGCATATTCCTTTTATCCTTTACACTTCAACAGATCAGATAAAAGTCATCAGCGATGAAATAAAAACAGTCGGCAAAAAAATTGGTTACATAGTTGGCGCGGGTGATAAAGTGCCGCAGAGTTTAATGCAAATGGGTTACGAAGTAAAATTTTTAAATGAAGCAGATGTTACGCCCCCAAATCTGAAACAGTTTGATGCAATCATCACCGGTGTGCGTGCATACAACGTACATGAATGGCTGAGTGAAAAATATGATGTGCTGATGAATTACATAAAAGATGGCGGCAATTTAATTGTGCAGTACAATACAAACAATCAAATTGGTTCTGTGAAAGCGAATATTGGTCCATACAATTTTACTATTAGTCGCACAAGAGTTACCGAAGAAAATGCGAACGTAGATTTCCTCTTACCAGATCATCCTGCGTTAAACTACCCAAATAAAATCACAAAAGCTGATTTCAATAATTGGATACAGGAGCGCAGCACTTACCAGGCGGAAGATATGGATGCGCATTTTGCAGCATTGTTTGGCATGCATGATGTGAATGAACCGGAAAGCAACGGCAGTCTTGTTATTGCTAAATATGGCAAGGGAAATTTTGTTTATGCAAGTCTTGTCTTTTTCAGACAATTGCCGGCGGGTGTTCCCGGTGCATATAAATTAATGGCGAATTTAATTGCGCTGCCAAAAAATAAATAATATGCATCCACGCAGAAGAATTAGTTTTTTTTTATTGCTTGTAATAGGTTTAGTACTCGGCATCGTAATAAAAAATATTGAAATCGGAATGATCATCGGCATTGTGATTGGTTTATTTGCCGGTAGTCTTGGCAGTCGTAAAGAATAATGTATGCGTTTTGTAAAACTTGCTGTAATAAGTGTTGTTATAATTTTTTCGTTGTTCACTTGCATCGGTCTTTTTCTTCCATCATCAGTAACAGTTACGCGAACGGAAAATATTAATGCGTCGCTTGATACTGTTCGCCTGTACACAAATGAAATTCGCAACTGGAAATATTGGTTGATCAACGATTCGTTGTCGCCCGTGAAACTGCTAAACGAAAAACAAATGCAATCGGGTGATTACAACATTTCTGTAATAGAAAATGAGCCAAAACAAATTACTGTTTTGTGGCAACACGAAAACGGAAAAGAAAGAAGATGCAGAATAAAGCTTGAAGAAATATCTTTTAATAATACATTGGTGTATTTAAGTTTTGAACAACATTTAAGCTGGTTGCCTTGGGAAAGAATCGGCGGCATGTTGCATGATGAAATTATCGGTCCTTCTATGCAAACAAGTCTTGATAAGTTGAAAATGGTTGTTGAAAAAACTTCGGAATAATATTGGTCAGACGCTTTTAAAGCGTCAGACCATGTACTTAAATCAACTCCAATAAAACAGCATACACTTTTTGCAATTCATTCTCTGTAATGCAATACGGCGGCATGATATAAACTGTGTTTCCAAGTGGTCGTATGTAAACACCTTTATCCAAAGACTTTTTTGTAAGAATTGAACTAATGTTATTCAAATATTCATCACTGCCTTTCATAATTTCAAACGCTAAAATTGTTCCAAGCGTACGAACGTTTTTTATTCCGCTTAATTGCTGAAGCTGTGCTGCAAATGCAACATTTTGTTTCGATATAAAATCTGCTTTTTGCAAAGAGTTTTCTTGTTCAAACAAATCCAAACTCGCATTCGCCGCGGCGCAAGCCAAAGGATTCGCGGTAAAAGAATGTCCGTGAAAAAAAGTTTTTCTTGCATCATCGTTTACAAATGCAGTATAAATTTTTTCCGCGCAGGCTGTTACACCTAAAGCCATCGTGCCTCCGGTTATTCCTTTACTTAAGCAAATAATATCGGGCTTGG
>DASZUY010000352.1:0-24949 GCA_035547495.1 Parafilimonas sp.
ACTTATTCAAATGATGGAGATGTAACAGGTAATCACGGAAATGATGATTATTGGCTTGTAAAATTAGATGCTACAGGCAATATGCTATGGCAAAAAACACTTGGCGGATCTGGACAGGATAACGCAAGCAGTATTCAGCAAACCGTTGATGGTGGTTACATTATCTCAGGCTATTCTTATTCAAACAATGGAGATGTAACAGGTAATCATGGAAATGCTGATTACTGGATTGTCAAAACAGATGCGCTTGGAAATATTCAATGGCAAAAATCACTTGGCGGGTCAAACCTTGATTTTGCTGTACGTATTAATGAAACTTCTGATGGTGGATATATTGTAGCAGGTACGAGTTATTCAAGTAACGGAGATATAATAAGTAATCACGGAAATGCTGATTATTGGATTGTAAAATTAAATACTGTTGGAAGTATTGAATGGCAAAAAGCGTTGGGCGGATCGAACTATGATGAGACATACAGTATTCTGCAAACTTCTGACGAGGGTTATATTGTGGCAGGTCGCACGCGGTCAAATAATTACAATGTAACAGGCAACCACGGCGATGAAGATTTCTGGATTGTAAAACTTAGCCCTGAAACATTAGGTACCAATATCAGCCTTTACCCTTATAAAATTGTTGCAAATTGCTACCCGGCAAATGCAATTTCCTGTACAATGAAAAATAATGCAAAAGCTGTTGTTGTTAAATTATATCGTTACGGTGTTTTATTAGACAGCGCTTTAAATGTTACTGATCATACAGGTTTTACCAATTTGCCTTGTGGTGATTATTATGCTACTGCTACCGACGAAAACGGCAATATTAGCTTTAGCAAAGAAGTGCAGATTGTTCCTACACCTATTAATACTACCACAACAAATATTACTTCTACAAAAGCACAATTAAACTGGACAGGCTTTGAGTGCCCTGATGATTATTTAATAGAATTCCGCATACAAGGTAATACCGAATGGATTCAAAAAGCGCCTGGCAATGTACATAATTTTGTTTTAGACAGGCTTCTTCCTGCAACTACTTATGTATGGAGAGTGGCATCTGAAAAGCGCGTAAATGGTATTAAAGCAACAGGCAGATTTTCGGATAGCTTAACATTTACAACAGAAGCAGTAGCAAAAATGCCTAACAATGCTTTATCAATAACACTTAACTCAAATCAATTAATTGTTTCTCCAAATCCTGCAAAAAATTATTTCGTTATCAATTTTAAAGATCAAATTCAAGAGAAGGTAAATGCAATATTGTATAATGAAAATGGCAAAGCGGTTTGGAATTCAGGGTTAGTTAATGCATCATCATTAAACAACAAAACAACAAACACTACTTCGTTAGCAAGAGGTGTATATTATTTAAAGTTGACAGATGAAAATGGAAGGATTATAAGTGCAGCAAAAGTTATTATTGCAAATTGACAAAGCATTTTGAAAAATAAAAAACCCGCGATATTTCAGGCGGGTTTTTATTTATATGAATCGCAGTTTTTTGATAAATTGTGTATGCATAAAACAACTCAAATTTTTCTGCACCATTATTTATTTTTCACCGGTGAAAACGGTGCATGAACGAAAGATGATCGACAGATCCCGGAAGGAGGCTACAAGAAGAGTATAAGAAGACTACAAGGTGAGTACCTTTTATTTTGTAATTGCACTAAACAGATCTGCGATTTTAGATCCTTTGTACATAAATCTCATTGTCTAGCATTAAACCAGATTTTATTTGTTATAAAAACGCAATCACACTTTAATAAAGATCTTCTTTTTATAAAGTATTAGCATTGGTATCATCAATATTAAAACATAAGTTATTGCTCCGGCAAGTGATGCATTAACAGGAGAAAAGAATGGAACAAAACAGGTTTGATATAAATAGTCCTGCAAGCCAACTTTTTGTCCGTGTAAAGTGGGATGAAATAAATCAAGTACAATTAAAACAGCGTCTGCTGCAACATATGCTGTAATTGCGTTTGCGCCGTATGCAACAAACGGCGTAATGTATTTTTTTCGATGTTGCACATCAATCAGCCAGTAACTCAATGTTAAGCCTGCAGTTGCCAATCCACCCGTATACAAAACAAAAGAGCTTGTCCATAAAGCTTTATTGATCGGGAAAAATCCATTCCATATTAAGCCTGCAATTATTGAAAGTGTGGCAATTGAAAATAACCATGCAGTTTTATTAGCGTCAGGTTTATCTTTTCTTTTTAATTCACTGCCCACCATAATTCCAAATAGGCAGGTTGCTATTGCAGGAAGCGTACTTAGTATACCTTCGGGATCGAATGTTTTACTTTGATTCCAAACGTGGTTTGGTGTAAGAATTTTCATATCAAGCCATGCCGCAAGGTTTGTTCCGCGCTCAAGATTTGAATAACCAAGCCCGGGTACAGGCACAAAATTCATTACCAAATAATAGGCAATAAGTATGATGGAAAAAATCCAAAGCTGTTGTTTAAAATTTGTTTTCAGAAATATCACGACAGAAATAAAGAATACAATTGCTATACGTGGCAACACACCAAGTATTCTAAAATTATGAAAGCTGCGTTGTGAAATGATTGCAAGTGCCGCGAAAATGAGGTAGAGAATTATCGAACGCTTTAATGCTGTAAGTATAATTTTTTTGTGTGATGTTTTATTTTCTTTTTTTGTGCCGATAGCGAGATTTATAGATACGCCCACCATAAAAAGAAAAAACGGGAACACTAAATCTGTCGGTGTGCAACCGTTCCATTTTGAATGTTCGAGCGGCGCATAGATGTGACCCCAATCGCCCGGATTGTTTACCAAAATCATTGCAGCGACTGTTAAGCCGCGAAAAAAATCTAATGAAAGCAATCTTTGTTTTTTCTCCGGTTGCATAATGGCAGGCGCAGTTTGCATGTTGGTATTATTGTAAGCTGTCTATTTTATCAAACATTGTTTTAAAGCAATTCCAATCAGTGTTCGTGCTACCGTTTCTATCTGGTTTGTTGGCATAATATCCATCCATAAAATTATCTGCGCCCATCCAAACCGTTTGCATCATTCCATAAAAATGCGGTTGCATGGTTTCATTTGCTGTTTTTCTGAAATTGATCATGTCATCTGTTTGTGTTAATGCAATTGCAGGCTGATTCCATGGGCAGGTTATTACATCTAATCCTTTCATTGCAAAATAGACCGGCGTTTTTTCTGCATGCTCATAATGCCAGTCGCAGATCACAACATCTTTTGGAATCATATCAACGGCACGGTATGTATTGTTATAACTTCCCTCCCACTCGCCTATGCCTGTTGTTTTTCCGTCGATCAACCGATCTCCCCAAATCCATAAGCGCCGATTCTTCTGAGCGAGATGTTCATCAATCAAACGTACTTCATTTGCGAATAATTCTGCTTTATCTTTTCCGCCACAGCGCGGGCATTGCATTTCACCTATATAAAAAACTTCATCCATACCGGCATGAAATGCCGTTGACTGAAATGCATCGCAAATTTCATCTACCACATCAAAAACAACTTTATGCACATCGGGATTCAACGGGCAATAGCTTTTGCAATACAAATTATCTGCATTGGGCCATTCGTAATGTTCAGGCATTTTTACGTTTGGCGTTTCATCAAACTGCGGATAAACCGTAAGTAGTTTATTTGTTTTGTTTGCCCATGATTGATGACCCAACAAATTTATTTGTGGTATTAAATTGATGTGATCTTTTTTACAAACAGTCACAATTTTATCTACGTCATTTTTTGAAAGTGCGCCGCTGTCTGCTAATTCAGGGTGCGATTTAAACTGATAGTTATAATCAACACGCAGTATTAATGTGTTTACTTTTCGCGGTGCTAATTCTTCATCAATAAATTTTACAAACCTGTCGACATCTTTTACGGATGGTGCACCTATACAAAACCCGCGAACAGGCAATAAACTATCGAGTGGTTGTTGTGCATCTGATTCATTAAAAAATAAATTCAGCAACAAGAAAATTGCAAAATATTTTTTCATTCTTATTAGTATAAAATTTATTTGGTATCCCACCAAACACGGCTGGTTAATTCGTCACCTCCCGGCAAACGAGCAACTGCCGCCTTATAATTTGCGCCGTTTGAAAATTGCTGATCTGCCGGATATTCCATTCTTCTTGGAATAGTGCCGTTCGTTATATTGCCGGTGTAATCTGTTGGATGCAGAATAGGATAACCAGAACGGCGCCAATTACTCCATGCCTCATATTCATCCATTAAAGTGCATATCCAATATTGCGTGTTGATTTGATCAAGTGCAGTTTTTTTATCGGTACTTAATTCGTGTGCAGCCAGATATGCATTTGCTTTTGCGTCTGAAATGGCAGCACCCTTTCCATAAACAGAAAACTGTGCAATTGCAGCTAAAACAGCATTGTTATAATGAGACTGGGCATCACCTGTTCCAAATTCCTCTGCAGCATCTGCAAGCAAAAATTCTGTTTCTGCATACGTTAATACCAGATTGGGCGCAGTAAGATTTAAAATTTTATCTGTAAGTCTTGAATAACGTTGCATGCCAAGCGAATCGGCATTATATCCAAGACCATGTGATTTTGTAATATCATGCGTTGAATCAAGCCCCCCAACAATATATCCCGGAGGCAATCCTAATTGATCCTGTGGTTTTGTATCACCGGTAGCATAAATCCAGGCAATATCAGGTAACCGCGGATCATTATTTATTTTAAGCGTATCTATAAATGTTTTACAGAGCTTTAAATCGGCACTATCCTGCCCGTTAATTTCATATGCATCACGGTTTTGAAAATTACCTGCATTGTGCTGAACGATAGCATTATCATCATTGCTCATCATTGTTTGCCCTTCTAACTTACTTACATATTGCTGTGCAGTTTGCGGATCAACTTTAGATAAGCGCATTGCTATTCTTACCAGCAGGCTGTTTCCAAATCTTTTCCATTTATCAATTTGCGTTGTGGTATCGGCAGAATAAAACAGATCGCCCGAAGGTTTATCTCCGCTTTCATCTAAACTATCTACTGCTTCTGAAACTTCTTTTAAAAGATCAGCGTAAATATCTTGTTGTTTATCGTACACGGGTGTATAAATGCGTTGATAGTAACCAAGGCCTGCCTGGGAGTAAGGCACATCTCCATAAATATCCGTCATGCGCTGAAATACCAGCGCCTTCATGATACGTGACATTTGATGAAGGTTTGTGTATTGCGGTTTATTCAATGTTAGCTGATATAATTCGACTACCGGTTGTACCTGCGAAGGGTAACCTTCTACAAAATATGTTGCAAAGCTTCCAGGACTGTACAAATACTTATCACCATAATAAAATGAAGTGTTAGTAGATGCTGTATGTTGTATAAAGCCCGCAATGCCGCCCCATTCAGTCGTCCAGTTTTCTCCCTGGTATTCCTGGCTTCCATTATAATTTAATTGTACAGTGCTTAATAAAAAATTCGGATCGAACTGGTCTGCAGAAACTGTTGTAGGATTTGTATTTTCTTTTGTGAATTGCTTTTCGCACGCAGCTAAAGACAACATCAGGGAGGATGCAGCGACTATATAAATTGACTTAAATTTCATTGCTGTGTTTTTTGTGATTAGAATTTTACATTCAAATTAAAACCGAGTGTTCTCGAATAAGGCACGTCTGCAGATTCAAGACCTTGTGTGTAGATAGATGCAGAATAATCTGTTTCAGGGTCTATGTTTGGTGTGTGCTTCATAATTGTAAATACATTATGGCACACGAAGCTCAATCTTAAACCTTGTACTACCCCATGAAACATTTTTGTTGGAAAATTATATCCGAAATTAACCGACCGGAATTTTATAAAGCTTGCGTTGTAAACAAACATACCCGGATCTGCATTTGCCCATCTGCCATAATAATCTGATGCAGCTATATGATCTGTTCCATACCCATCAGGATTTCTTGAAATGGTTTCTTTTGAAAGACCCTGTACATAAGCTGTAAAGTTTGTGTTTGAAAATAATTTTCCGCCAAACTTGCCATCAATTAAAAATATAAGATCGAAATTTCCTAACTTAAAAGTATTTGTAATACCGCCGCTCCAGGGATCGAATGCAGCGCCAAAATCTTTTGACACACGTGCACCAATATTAGGCGCCCCTGTTTTAGGATTAATTATCACTTGTCCTTTTTTATTGCGGGCCGCATCAAACGTTACAATTTGTGAAGGTGCCTTACCAACAATTTGCTGCACCCCAGAAAGCGGATCGCCATTGTCTGTCCAATCTCCTTCCGTGCTGCCGAGTGCGATAAAAGGCTGGCCACCCAGAGATAATACTTTCCCCTCTGTATAGCTTCCATTAAAATCAATATCCCAGCTAAAGTTGCGTGTTTGTACAGGCGTTCCGCCAATTTCAAATTCAAAACCGTCATACTGAATGTTGCCAACATTTAGAAGCGCTGAACCATATCCTGAAGTAAGGTCTATACTTACCGGAACAATATCACCTACAACATTCTTATGATAATAAGCCAGGTCGGTTCTCAATTTATCCTTGAAGAAATCCATTTCTGTACCTATCTCAAATTCTTTCGTCTTTGATGGTTGCAAACCACTATTTGGCACTGTGCCACCACCAGCCTGACCAATAGGATACGGCGTTCCGTTGGGATAAATTAAAGTGCCTGCTATGCTATACGCCTGTAAGGTTTGATATGGGTCATCGGCTTCACCGCCAGTTGCCGCATAGCTCAATCTTAATCTTCCTATATCCATGTTAGGAATATGCAAGAGTTCTGAAAAAACAAATGAACCACTAACAGATGGGTATAAGTAATTTATTTTTTTGCTGCTTGGAGCAAGTGTTGAATACCAGTCGTTGCGGCCGGTGATTGTTAAATATGCATACTTCTTATATGCTAAATCTGCACTGCCATAAACTGATGCATTTTTCTGATGGTTCAAACCATAACTGTTGTATTGATAAACGAGGTTTTGCAGCGTGTATAAATAATCAATTGCAAAATTGTTTCCCCAAGAGGTAAGAAATTCCTGGTGAAACTCTCTGTAATTGTACCCTAATAAAACATTCAGTGAAAGATCATTTGTTACTTTAAAATTTTTACCTGTAGTAGCATCAAGATTAAACTCTCCCTGTTTCACATTTTGCTCGTTCATATCTCCTTTAACTCCTTCAACAACCAGATAACCGGTGCCTTCCGGCTCTATGCTTGTGTTGCGGTCATCGCTATAATCTTCGTTTGCCTGAACACCTAAATAAAATCCATTATTAAAAGTATATCGCAAGTTTGCCGAGCCGATAAAACGATTACGGTGCAACGCGCCTTGCAACATGTATGCTGCGAAATAAGGATTGGTAGTATATAAATCAGAGAATGGATTTAGCTCATCATGACCGTTAGCAACAGTACCATTTCCATTTGCACCAGCTAAGGTTGTAATATTTACGTTACGAGGCAGGAACATCGGGCCCCAGTTTAAATTTCCAATTGCATCTGAAACATATGGAGCATTCTTTGTGTATTCGCTGTTATATTGGCCCGACAAGGTTAAAGAAAGATTTTTGCTCAGTTTCAAATCTGTGTTTTGTGTGAATGTTAATCTTTGAAGACCCGCATTAGGAACATAACTATTGTCATCCAGATAGCTTGCAGAAAAACGTGTGCTGCCATATTCACCAAACCCTTTGCTCAAAGAAATAGTATTGGTTGCTTCCTGCCCTTGCCTGTAAAATCTTGCCATATTTCCTTTCGCAATATTTGAATATGGTCTTGAAACACCATCAAATTGTGGCACAGAAGAACCATCCATCACTGCTCCCCAGCTTGATTCCATTGATCCAAGCGCGTCTCCTGCATTAACTGGTTTTGCTCCATTATATCCTTGTCCGTATATGGTTTGAAAATCTGTCTCATCAATTACATCTTCTAACACATAATTAGAATTTATTTCAACTCCAAGCTCTTTATCGTTCTTTCCTTTTTTAGTTGTAATCAATACAACACCATTTGCGCCCCGATATCCATATAATGCCGTAGCAGCAGCACCTTTTAAGATTGAAATATTTTCAATATCATCCGGATTAATATCTCCTATTCCATCGCCACCATCTCTACCACCATAGCCACCAAGATCAGTTGTTGCATAGTTTTGATTAACGAGTATCACACCATTTAAAACATACAAGGGCTGACTATTCCCTGTTAAAGAAGTTATACCACGTATAATTACATTTGAAGCGCCATTCGGACCTGTTGCAACTCCGCTCACATTTACACCTGCAACTTTCCCTTCCAATCCATTTACAAAACTGTTTGTGCGCACCTCCGTTAAAGTAGAACCTTTAACTTCAGAAACAGAATACCCGACCGAGCGTTTTTGTTTTCGTATACCAAGTGCCGTAACAACAACATCGCTCAAAGCATTAGAACCTTGCGCCATTTGTACATCGATTGTTGTACGACCTTCTATTCCTACTTCAACATTTTTATATCCAACATAAGAAAATATCAGCACGGCATTATTATCTGCTGTAATGGTGTATACACCTTGTTGATTAGTTGTTGTTGCAGTGCTTTTCCCTTTTACTTTCACGCTAACAAATGGTAGTGCAACACCGGTTGCAGAATCTGTTACTTTGCCTGAAACAGTAACAGGCGTTTCGTAATTAGCATAATTTTTTTGTACGGTAATTGAAAAAACAAGAATGAAAAAAAACCAAATTGCAGCATTCGGTTTAATCGTTGTTGGTTTGTTCATGTGTATTTATTGAGATGAGTTTTGAGAATGGTACTGCGATATTATTTATTTTTATCAAATACAACTGGATTGTTTTTAATAATTAATAAAAGCATTTGTGATTATAAAGACAGTTTATGCGACGCTGTTTGCTGCGTTATATTCAAATTAATTTCAGTTTTTGCAACACAGCTTGCAACACATACACGTTTCATTTTTGATATTATTAATACGCTATTAAATAAGATTTTCCTTTTTTATAAATGAAACTGACAAGCGTTATTAATTGTATTAAACAAATTATTTTTGTTCTTTTAATAATTAATGAGCTATAAAACACAACATAAAATTCGCATTGTTACTGCCGCCTCTTTGTTTGATGGTCACGATGCCGCAATAAATATTATGCGACGCATTTTGCAAAGCAAGGGTGCAGAAATAATTCATCTTGGTCACAACCGCAGCGTAAAAGAAATTGTTGAATGTGCCATTGAAGAAGATGTGCAAGGCATAGCAATAACATCGTATCAAGGCGGCCACATTGAGTTCTTTAAATACATGAAAGATCTGCTTGACGAAAATGGTTGCGGGCATATAAAAATTTTTGGCGGTGGTGGCGGAACAATTCTTCCGCAGGAAATAAATGAATTACACAACTACGGCATCACAAGAATTTATTCCCCTGATGATGGTAGAAAAATGGGTTTGGAAGGAATGATCGAAGATGTGATTAAGCAATGTGATTTTGTATTGAATGGAAGTGGTGAATACAAAAAGCCGATGACGCTTGGTGAAGTAAAAGATATCAGAACAATTGCAAGGAAAATTACGAATGCAGAAAATGGATTGAAATCCGAAATACGAAATACGAAATCCGAAATTCCGGTTCTTGGTATCACAGGAACCGGCGGCGCAGGTAAATCTTCCGTTACAGATGAAATTGTTCGCCGCTATTTAAATACATACACAGATAAAACAATTGCAGTTGTTTCAGTTGATCCTTCACGCAAAAAAACAGGCGGTGCATTATTGGGTGACAGAATAAGAATGAATTCTATTTCGCATCCGCGCGCTTATATGCGCAGTCTTGCAACACGTGATGATAATACTGCATTAAGTGCTGCAGTTGAATATGCATTGGAAATATGTAAAGCCGCACAATTTGATTTCATCATTTTAGAAAGTGCAGGTGTTGGTCAGAGTGATGCATCTATTTTAGATTATTGCGATGTGAGCATGTATGTAATGACGCCTGAATATGGCGCGGCATCTCAATTGGAAAAAATAAATATGTTGGATTATGCAGACATCGTTTGCATCAACAAATTTGATAAAGCCGGTGCATTGGATGCGTTGCATGATGTGCGTAAACAATATAAACGCAACCGAAATTTATGGAATGCAAAAGATGAAGACTTACCAGTTGTGGGAACGATTGCATCGCAGTTTAATGATGCCGGCATTAATGAGTTGTTTGAAAAAATAATGCTCACTGTTGAAGAAAAAACACAAGTTGATTTTGGTAAAATTGAAGTGCATCATTTAAAAGATACAACATCAAAGTCGTTGATCATTCCGCCGAAACGTGTTCGTTATTTATCTGAAATTGTTGAAAGCAATAAAGAGTATGACAGATGGGTTGATGAGCAATGTAGAGTTGCATCAAAGTTGTATAAAATTTCTGGTGTTTTAAATGAGATGAAGAATGATGATGAGTTAAAATCAATTCAGAAGAGATATCAGGACCAATTAAATCCGGAATGCAAAAAGTTGATCGACGATTGGAAGGCTTTGCAAGAAAAATATTCTAAAGATTTTTTTGAATATACAGTTCGTGATAAAACTATCAAACAACCATTAACAACAACTTCTTTAAGCGGAACAAAAATTCCAAAACTTGTTTTACCAAAGTATAAAGATTGGGGTGATATTTTAAGATGGCAATTACAGGAAAATGTGCCTGGTGAATTTCCATATACAGCAGGTGTGTTTGAATTGAAAAGACAAGGCGAAGACCCGACAAGAATGTTTGCGGGTGAAGGCGGACCGGAACGTACCAATAAACGTTTTCATTATGTTTCGTTAGATCAACCTGCTAAACGTTTGAGCACTGCATTTGACAGTGTTACATTGTATGGTGAAGACCCGGATCATCGTCCTGATATTTACGGAAAGATTGGCAACAGTGGCGTAAGCATTGCCACTGTTGATGATGCAAAAAAATTATACAGTGGCTTTGATTTGTGCGATGCAAAAACATCTGTGAGCATGACGATCAACGGACCTGCGCCAATTATTCTTGCATTTTTTATGAACGCTGCAATTGATCAGCAGTGTGAGAAATGGATAATGGACAATGGACAATGGACAATGGTTGAAGATGCATTTAAAAAGAAGTACGTTCATCAAAACAAACCATCTTACTACAATCCATCATCGCCCGAAAGATTACCTGAAGGCAACAATGGTTTGGGTTTAAAATTATTAGGATTGAGCGGCGATGAAGTATTGCCAACAGATGTGTATGAACAAATCAAAGCATCAACATTAGCGCAGGTTAGAGGAACGGTTCAGGCAGATATTTTAAAAGAAGACCAGGCGCAAAATACCTGCATCTTCTCGACAGAATTTGCATTGAAATTAATGGGCGATGTGCAGCAATATTTTATCGATCAGAAAGTAAGAAATTTTTATAGCGTAAGTATTAGTGGTTATCACATTGCAGAAGCTGGTGCAAATCCAATTACTCAATTGGCATTTACCTTATCAAATGGCTTTACTTATGTTGAATATTATTTAAGCCGCGGAATGAACATAGATGATTTCGCAC
The DNA here is from genome assembly GCA_035547495.1 of Parafilimonas sp. GTDB lineage: Bacteria > Bacteroidota > Bacteroidia > Chitinophagales > Chitinophagaceae > Parafilimonas. Next base: position 11,569 of record DASZUY010000352.1, read on the forward strand.
CCAACCTTTCTTTCTTTTTCAGTAATGGAATGGATGCGGAGTACAGCGTTATTGGAAGAGTTGCAAGACGCATTTGGGCGAAAGCGATGAAGTATAAATACAAAGCCAATGATCGTTCACAAAAATTAAAATATCATATTCAAACTTCCGGTCGCTCATTGCATGCGCAGGAAATCGATTTCAATGATATACGAACAACACTACAGGCTTTGTATGCGATCTATGACAACTGTAATTCGCTTCATACAAATGCATATGATGAAGCTATTACAACACCAACGGAAGAAAGCGTTCGCCGTGCAATGGCAATTCAATTAATTATTAATCGTGAATTAGGTTCTGCAAAAACAGAAAACTTTATACAAGGTTCATTTGCTATTGAAGAATTAACTGATTTGGTTGAAGAAGCTGTGCTCGCTGAGTTTGATCGGCTAACAGAACGTGGCGGTGTATTGGGTGCGATGGAAAGGATGTATCAGCGCAATAAAATTCAGGAGGAAAGCATGATGTACGAAATGCAAAAGTCAACAGGTGAATTACCATTGATCGGTGTAAATACTTTCCTGAATAAAAAAGGTTCACCAACCATAACACCAACCGAAGTCATTCGCTCAACAACAGAAGAAAAAGAACAGCAGATTCAAAACTTAAAAGCTTTTCATCAGCGCAATGAAAGTTTATCTGTTGAAAAATTGAATAAGTTGAAAAGTGTAGCGGTTAATAATGGAAATCTTTTTGAGGAATTGATGGAGACAGTGAAATATTGTTCGCTCGGGCAAATTACACATGCATTGTACGAAGTTGGCGGACAATATCGCCGCAACATGTAATTTTATTTTTTTTAATTATCTCATGAACAAAAACATTTTATTAGCATTTCTTGCAATCCCTGCTTTTTATTTTTCACATGCACAAACAAAAAAATTCGATAGCACACTTAAGATGGGTGATGTTGGCTACAGGGTAACATGCTATAATAAAAAGACAGAAAATAATGCCGTAACAATACGACCAATTGGATTTAAAGATTATTCAAAGCCTTTTGATATTCCTGTTATCGGCGTATTCGAAAAAGCGTTGATCGACGATTTTAACGATGATGGTTTTCCGGATCTTGTTTTTTATTCTTTTGATGATAAAGACCGGGCGCAGATTTATGCAATTGCATCTGTTTCTAATAAATCCTGTGCACCGATTTACGTGCCTGATATATACATTGAACCTAAAATAAGAAATGGTTATGAAGGGCACGATGAATTAACTTCAATGGGTGGATTTCTTATAAGGAAATTTCCGGTTTATCAAACAGACAGCACAACAAAAAATACATCGGTTATTGGTACACGCGTGATTGAATACAAAGCAAAATCGAATACGTCAAATCCAGATAATCCTACTTTCAAATTTGAAGTATTTAAAAGCTATGATATGAAGCAATAAGAAAAATCTTCTTTCTGAATTTATATCTTTAGCGCATGAATAAAATAATAATCCTAACGGTTTTTCTTATTCTTTTTCAATTCTGCGCACATAGTCAAACAACAATAACAAAATGGAAAGACGATAAAAAAGGTGCTGTCTCAATTACGTTTGATGATGGCAACCGCAATCAATTTAAATATGCATTGCCTATTTTAGAAAGATTGCAATTGCCTGCAACGTTTTATATTATTACTGGTCCAATTATTGGTTCGCAATATCCCGGAAAATTTATCGGACGAAATGTGAATGACATCATTAAAGAAACTGCAACGATCCCTACTGATTCAACAAATTATTTTGAACGTGCCTCTGCTGCGAAATATTTAAATCGCATAGGCGCTGATGCATATTATGATAAAAGTGCCATTGCTTTTGAAGATGGGAAAATTGATAAAGCATATAAAATAATGGATACGCTTTATCAGAAAGCAAGAGACGGCTCTTTTAAAACAGGAATTGAATACAGTGACGAAGTTGCACAGGAAATGGGTTTGAGTTGGGACAGCATTAAGGTGTATGCAAGCAAAGGATACGAATTTGCAAGTCATACTGTAACGCATACGCATCTTGCCGTGCTTGATACAGCAAACATTAATTATGAATTGTATAAGAGCAAAGACGATATAAAAAATCATTTGGGTTCTGCATATACATTTGACGCAGAAATTCCTTTTGGTATTGAACATCCGCGTGCATTAAAATATGGTTTCCCTGCTTATGCAGCGCTGCGAAATATGATGACTGATTCTTTTCTCTTTGAAATAAATCGTGGGTATAAAACGCAGCCGGGTTCGTCTAATAAAGCGTATGTGCAATGGCAACGCGGGCCGCTTTCAAAAACAACATTAGCACAAATGAAATCTTACATTGATACAACACTTGCGCATAATAATATTTGGCTGGTGCTGGTGTTTCATGGAATCAACGGTCTGGGTTGGGAAGCGTTACCTGATACGATGCTTGAAACTTACTTTCAATACATCAAACAAAATGAAAATAATTTATGGATTACTACTTTTAAAGATGCAGGGAAATACATGCGTGAAAGGATGCATACAAACATAAAAGAATTTGAAAATAATACCGTCATCTCTGTTCAGCTCACGCAAACAATAGATAAAAATGTTTACGATGTTCCTCTTACATTAAAAACTTACGTTCCTGCCAACTGGAAATATGTTATTGCAACGCAGGCTAATTTTAAGCAAAGGTTAAAACCGATTGAAGATAAAAAAGGACATTATGTTTTATATGATGCTACACCGGCAGCCGGTGAAATAAAATTATCTGCGCACTAATTCCTGATGCTTACTGAAGCAGAGAAAGTTTTTACTGATGGCATAATGTTAGCAGCGCTTGTTAAAAACATAGCACTATGAAAGAACAAAAAGACCGTCACCTCGAAGCGCCGGGTGAAGCCAATCGTGATAAGCATATTAATTTTTTAGCCGAAGAAATGGGTGATGTTGATCCCGCTGATGATAATTTTGATAATGATGAAAAAAGCAGCAATAACAGGAATGATGTGAAGAATGTCGATAATGGTTTTTTACAGACGATAACAACAGGCTGCAAACAAAGCAAGAAAGTGAAAATGATAAAAATATTCATCATGAAGCGCAAAAAGGAAAAGTGGTTCCGCTGGATCCGAACACGCACACAACGCTTGGTGATAAGATCAGCAGAAATAAAATAATGATGATATACTCACGCGTGTAAAAGATGATCAGAACCCGGCTTATACAAATGAAACAAGCCAGGAACAGTAGAATTATTGATAAGGCAAAAAATTGATAAATGATTGAGTTGGGTGATTTGGCTTTTCCACCTATTTTTGCCGTCCTTTAAACAGGAACGGTGAGGTGGGTGAGTGGCTCAAACCAGTAGTTTGCTAAACTGCCGTACGGGTTAAACTGTACCGAGGGTTCGAATCCCTCCCTCACCGCTAAATTTACTTGATAAATGGCAAAGCCCATGAACAAAAAATTCATGGGCTTTTGTTTCTCTATATCTTTTCATTTTCGTCCTCCTATCAACAAATTATTTATTAAAAAGTTGATGAATTAATTTAATGGCAATAACATTTTAGTCGTTGCCTTTATAATAATCACTTAAAAAAATTTGAACACACCTCACTAAAGTGTCATAATACCAGAAAACCCTTAATAAATAATAATTCATTTGATAATATTTTTCGTAGTACTCCTTCAATATGTTTCAGCAAGCGAAAATTTTTAAAAAAAAATTGAAAAAATTTTGCTTAAACGATTAAATGCTCCTACTTTCGTCAGGTCTTTTCTTTGATGTTAGTTACGATTTATTTGCTTAAACGATTAAACATTAGCTTATTAAACTAAAATCTTATTAAAACATCGGGAAGAGTTGCTTAAACGATTAAATAACAAACTTGCTATGCTTTTTCTACTAACAATTGAAAAAATTACCTGTTGCACAGCCTTGTTGAAACCGCAATCATACTTCAGCGGGCTGCTGGTTCTCAAGAAATATTAAATAACGAATATCGACTGATTTGTATTACTTTTTAATGATGTGTAACTGACACATCGCTTACTTATTCTCATTCGAAAAAGAGTATATAACCCTCTGTTGCTTTCATTTCAAAACAATAATAGCTATGAACTTGAATTTAAACGAACCGCATTCTGCGTTGCTTGTCACAAGATACCTGCAGCCACTCCTGCAAATGCGAAAAAAATTATTTGCACTGCTGCTTACAACATTTTTATTAAACAGCTTTCTGTTTGCTCAACAATCACCTGTTACGGGAAAAATCACAGACGAGAAAGCCAATCCTTTAGTTGGTGCTTCCATTAAAATATCCGGCAGCCGTACTGGAGTTCTTACTAACGCAAATGGCAATTTTTCCATCAATGCATCTAAAGGTCAAACACTGGAAATAAGTTATGTTGGAAAAGCAGATCAAAAAGTAATTGTTGGTGATAATACGGTTATCAATATTACACTCAGCGATCAAACAGGATCTGATCTTAATGAAGTGGTAGTTACGGGTTACATGACACAAAGAAAAGCCGATCTCACCGGCGCCGTCTCTGTTGTTACAGCAAAAGATTTAAGTAAAGATCATGGTGCTACCAATGTAATGCAATCATTACAGGGTGTGGTGCCCGGCTTGCACATCTCAACGGATGGCAGCCCTACCGGCAATGTCAACATTCAGATAAGAGGTCTTACATCATTAAACGGCAGTGCGCCTTTAATTGTAATAGATGGCGTACCAAGCTACATGAACTTGCGAGATATTAATCCGGATGACATCGCCTCTATGCAAATTTTAAAAGATGCTTATTCCGCAAGTATATATGGTACACAAGCTGGCGCTGGCGTTATCCTTATTCAAACAAAAAAAGGACAAGCAGGCAAAGCAAAAATTTCTTACACAGGTTCTGTTGGTTTTTCTGACTGGAATAACAAACCGGATATGCTGAACACAATGCAATATGGACAAGCATTGTGGCAAGCGGCGGTAAATGATGGACAAGATCCGAATTCTGTTACACAGATTTATAATTTCGACTGGCATAAAGATGCAAACGGAATTCCTGTTTTAGATAAAGTAACACCGCGCCCAACGCTAAATAAAGATTCTTCTTTACCGATAATGACATCTGCAAATACGAATTGGTTAGATGCGATATCACAACGCGGTATTCAACAGGATCATCAACTTACTATTTCAGGAGGAAATGATAAATCAACATCGTTATTGTCGTTGAACTATTCAGAAAACCAGGGCACGCAGATATACACTTATTACAAAAGATTTTCCGCACGTATTAATACAGATTATAAAGTGATCAATGATCATTTTACAATTGGTGAAAACCTTGAAGCATCACATATGCTTATCAACGATCAAAATGTGATGCATGATGCGATGGTTGAGCCCGCAATTATTCCTGTGTATGCGAACGATGGCAGCTGGGGCGGTTCATCAGTTGCATTAGGTATGGATGACTACTGGAATCCTGTTAGGGAACTCACGTTAAACAAAGACAATGGCGATAAGTACAATAAAATTTATGGTGATGTGCACGCCAATGTTTACTTCCTCAAAAACTTTACATTCCATTCCCAGTTAGGATTAATTTATACTGATGGATATCATCGCAACATCCAGTTCACATTCCAGGAAGCCGGTGGTAAATTAAATAACATCAGCGCAGTTGATCAATGGTATTGGAAAGAAGCAACGCTTGATCTTACTAACACGCTCGATTATAAAATTAATAAAGGCAAACATAACCTGGATGTATTAGCAGGTATGGAAGCAAACAAATACACAACAGAACAATTCGATGCTAACCGCCAGGGCATTCAGTTTCAAAACTATGATTATGCTTACGTAGGTAACGCCACTGGTAACATGACAATGACAAGTGGTGCCGATAAATATAACCTGCTTTCTTATTTTGGTAAGTTTAATTACGCTTACAATTCAAAATATTTATTATCTGGTTCATTACGCTATGATGGTTCTTCTAAGTTTGGTGCAAACAATCGCTTCGCTTTATTTCCTGCATTATCTGCAGGATGGCGTATTTCACAAGAAGGTTTTCTTGCAGATAATAACGTGATATCAGATTTAAAATTAAGAGCAAGCTGGGGAAAAAATGGAAGTCTTGCCAATATAAATTCACTGGCTTCACAAACATTTTTTGCATCAAGTTATAACAATACTTCTTATAGTATCGGCGGAATGGAATCAGGCAGCTTGCCGTCAGGTTTTTATAAAGTGCAAACTGGTGATGCTGATCTAAGATGGGAAGCTTCTACTCAAACAAATATTGGTATTGATTTCGGTTTCCTTAATCAAAAAATATCCGGCTCATTAGATTTCTATAGAAAATATACTGATGGCATGTTGATATTGCCACCTTATTTAGGAACGCTTGGTGAAGGAGCATATCAATATATCAACGCAGCTGATATGACGAATAAAGGTGTTGAACTTTCAATTGCTTACCAAGGAAATGCAGGAAAAGATTTCAGCTACAGAATTACCGGCAATATTTCTTACAACAAGAATTATGTAAACAATCTACCGGCGTCTGTTCAATATTCATGGGGCGGCAGTGCATTAAAAGGTGATGGAATAGAAGGTCATCCATGGGGCGCTTATTATGGTTTTATTGCTGATGGAATTTATCAGAATCAGCAGCAAGTTGATGCTGGTCCAGATCAGCCTGGCAAAGGCGTTGGAAGGCTTCGCTATAAAGATATTTCAGGTCCTGATGGCAAACCCGATGGTAAAATTGATTATGACTATGACCGCACATGGATCGGTGATAACACTGTAATCAGCAACGCCGGTTTAGCGAGTGTTGTTCCAAAATATGAATATGGTTTTTCAATCAATCTCAATTATAAAAGCTTTGATCTTTCCATGTATTGGCAAGGCGTTGCAGGCGTACACGAGATAGATGGATGGAAATCTTACAGTGATTTTTGGAACGTGTGGATTCAAAATGGTTTTAATCATCCAACACGTGTGTTAGATGCATGGACACCAACAAACACAAGCTCAACTATTCCTGCTTTGTCTTTAAATAATTCTAACGATGAATTGAGAACATCAACTTATTTTCTTGAACCAGGTCAGTATTTAAAACTTAGAAATATTCAGTTAGGTTACAATCTGCCAAAATCTTTCAGCACAAGATTAAGCATGCAAAAATTCTATGTGTATGTAATGGCTGAAAATCTCATCATGTTTAAGAGCAGCAAGTTTACCGGTCCGGATCCTGAAAATCCTGATGGTGCTTCTTATGCAAATCCTTACATAAGACCGCAGGTATTTAAAGCAGGCGTAGAAGTATCATTCTAATCATTAATAAACGAACAAGTATGAAAAGAATATCAAGTTATCTAATTATATCAATTATAATTTTTTCAATAGCCAGCTGTAAAAAATTCTTAGATGTTACACCACAAGGTGTAGTTACAGAAGGCAATGTTACAACGCCTGAAACAGTTGACGGGCTTGTAATTGCGGCTTACTCATGGCTGCCGCATGAAGGTATCATTAATCAAAAATTAAGTCCGTGGCTGGCTGATATAAAATCAGACGATTCTTATAAAGGCGGTGGTGGAATTGGCGATCAAATTCCATGGTATCAATGGGAAATATTCACGCAAAATAATGCGAGCACAGGTAACAACGATGGAATTTGGTATGCTGAATATGAAGGTATATCAAGATGCAACTCTGCTTTAAGAGCATTAAATGCATTGGATGAAAGTGTGTATCCGAACAAAACGCAAAGAATTGCAGAAATGAAATTCTTAAGAGGTTACTTCTTTTTAGATCTGAAGAGATGGTACAAATGGATTCCATACTTCGATGAAAATGTTTCAAATGATTCAATCAAAACAATCATTAACAGACCTGATACTGCAACAAGCGATCTATATCTCTGGCAGGATATCTATAATGATTTTGCAGCAGCAGCAAATGTTTTACCTGCTACACAAACAGATGCCGGTCGCCCAACAAAGTATGCAGCGGAAGGAGAAATGTTAGAGTGCTTAATGTGGATGTCTTATCCCCAAGACATAAATAATAAAGTTACAGGTGTTAATACCACAACATTATCGCAGGCATTAACTGTTGCTGATGATATCATCAACAGCGGTAAATACACACTGGCGCCAGACTTTGCGGAAAACTTTTTATACGATTATGATAACAAATCACCGGAATCAATTTTTGAATGGCAATACTCGCATGATGATGGAACAACAAATGGTAATCTTAATGGCGGCACGCCTTTAAATGCACCATGGTGGCCACCCTATTTTAGTTGCTGCGATTTTCACAAAGCGTCATATGATCTGTTAAATGCTTTCAGGGTTGATAAGGATGGCATTCCAATGTTCGACACATTCAACAATGCAGAACCGGAATACAATAAAACGTATTTTGCAATGAATAGTTTTGATCCGCGCATTGGTCATACAGTTGCTATTCCCGGTTTGCCATGGAAGTATCAGCAAAATTTATTGTTTGATAGCAGCGGTGCAAGAGATCCAAACAACTTTGGTTACTATAATTCATTAAAAGAAAATGTTGAATCAGATTGTCCGGGTCTTGTAAATCTTTTCTGGATGTGGAATTCAAAAAATGAAATTGCAATTCGCTACGACAGGATCTTGTTGCAAAAAGCAGAAATACTCATAAAGCTTGGCAGAGAAAAAGAAGCGTTGCCTATAATAAATGAAATTCGCCAGCGCGCAGCAAACAGTACAGACCGTTTAAAGTTTGCAAATGGCACTTCAACATTAAACTATGAGATAAGTTTATACCAGGATGGTGTTAACTGTACATGGACAAATTCTTTTGCGTGGACAGCATTAATGTGGGAAGACCGTTTAGAGTTTGCGATGGAAGGAGTGAGATGGTACGATCTTGTTCGCTGGGGTGTTGCAGAACCTATCATTAATGCATACTTCGCGAAAGAATATCCGCGTGGAAGACCATGGATGAATGGGGCACATTTTACAGCAGGTCGTGATGAGTTTATGCCGATACCGCAACCACAAATTAATTATTCATTTGGTGTGTATAAACAAAACATCGGATACTGATCTTTTGTAATTATTTTAATAAAAGAATTATAAATTAAAAAGATGATAAGAGCTGCGCTAAAACACCCTCTTCAATCTGTTGAAGAGCACCACAAATACAATACAAGCAATTACCAGTACACGCGGCCTTATCATCTTTTTAAAAAATCATTTTGAGAAAATAAAAATTATACAATGAAAAAAAGAATTTTAATCGCCTTCTTAAGTTGCTTTTCAATCGGCGCTTTTGCTCAAACGTTCAACGGTATTAATACCGACATGAGTAATATTTACATGACGTCTGATGCAAAGTCACGCTCCATTAGTCCTGAAAATTTTACGGGTGAAAAAGGAAAAGGCGGAATGGCAACAACGGGTACAGGTCAAAATGCAGCAAGAGATTTGGGCAAGGGATGGAAGATCAGTCCGAGTGTTGTTATTAAAGCACACACAACATTTACGGTTGCTGAAATTACAGGACCCGGCGCCATTCAACATATATGGATGACGCCAACAGGCAACTGGCGTTTTTCAATACTGCGTTTTTATTGGGATGATGAAACAACACCTTCTGTTGAAGTTCCTGTTGGTGATTTCTTCGGACAAGGCTGGGGCAAGTTTGCGCAAATAAGTTCATTGGCTGTTTGTGCAAACCCGGGCAGCGGTTTCAATTGTTATTGGCCAATGCCCTTTAGAAAAAAATGCAGGATCACAATGGAAAATATTGCTGATGAAGACATGGTTTTATATTACCAGGTTGATTATACATTAACAGATGTTCCTAAAGATGCAGGTTATTTTCATGCACAATTCCGTCGCACAAATCCGTTGCCTTACAAACAAAATTATGTGTTGGTTGATAGTATAAAAGGCAAAGGACAATATGTTGGAACGTACATGGCATATGGCTCACATAACAATGGCTGGTGGGGCGAAGGCGAGATCAAATTTTTTATTGATGGTGATACAGATTATCCAACCATCAATGGTACGGGTACAGAAGATTATTTCTGCGGCGCTTACGATTTTGATACACGTCAAAAAAATAGTAATGGTACAGAAGAATCGAACTACACTGAATTCTCATCACCGTATACAGGTTTGCCACAGGTTATAAGAGGTGACGGTCATTACCAGGTTGCCCAGCGCTTTGGTTTATATCGCTGGCATATAAAAGATCCAATTCGTTTTGATAAGGATTTAAAAGTAACAATACAAGACTTAGGCTGGCGCGATGGCGGGCGTTATCTTCCATTGCAGGATGATATTGCAACAACCGTTTTTTGGTATCAGACAGAACCGCACAATCCTTTTCCTCCATTACCTGATAAAGATCATTTAGAAGTAAATTAATTCGATTTAATGTTGTTTGATAATTGTGTAATCTGAACTTGTCATGAAGTTGATGATAAAAACTATAATTGTAATTCCGGTTTTATTCATTTCATTGTTTGCATTTGCGCAGGCTAATAACAGCAGTATTGCTCCTTTCAAAATTCGATTAACAAATGGGCAAGGTTATACTTACCAAATGCTTCCAAAAAATAAACCCGTGATATTAATTTACTTCTCTCCTACCTGTGAGCATTGCAAATTGTTTACAGAAACGATGCTGAAGCAAATTGATAAATTAAAAGATGATGAAGTGGTAATGCTCTCGTATGAAGATATCAGGGAAGTAAAATCTTTTGATGATATTTACAAATTATCAAAACATCAAAACATAAAAGTTGGCTCTGAAGGTTATACATTTATTGTACAGAAGTATTACAACATCCAGCGTTTTCCGTTCGTAGCGGAGTATGATAAATATGGCAAGCTGAAAAAAATAATACGCGGAGATTTAAAACCTGAAGACATCGCAAAAAAACTATAAAAACTGCTTAGTGGAAAAGAAAGTAGCACTTAAAGATGTAGCGCAACATATCGGTGTATCGGCAGCACTTGTTTCTTATGTGCTTAACGGCAAAGAAAAAGAGGCAAGGGTTGGTGCTGATATGGCCAAGCGAATTAAGAAAGCTGCCGCTGAATTAAATTATCAGCCAAACCTTATTGCAAAGAGTTTGAAGATGGGCAAAACAAAAACCATTGGTTTAATTGTGGCTGATATTTCAAACCCTTTCTTTTCCACTATTGCAAGAATTATTGAAGATGAAGCTAAGAAACATGGTTACGTTGTAATATTTGGCAGCAGCGATGAAAGCGCAGAAAAACAACTTGATTTGATAGATGTATTTTCAACCAGGTTGGTTGATGCATTTATTATTGCGCCGGCAGCAGGCACTGAAGAACAGATTGAAAACATCATCAGGCGCGGCGTACCGGTGGTTTTAATGGATAGATTCTTTCCCGGGTTAAAAGTTGATTGCGTACACATCAACAATTATAATGCATCATACAAAGCGGTTAAACAATTAATAAAAAACGGGCGCAGAAAAATCGGAATGCTTGCTTACGATACAGCACAATCGCACATGCAGGATAGAAAGCAAGGTTATAAAGCAGCATTAAAAGAAAATAATATTCGCTTCAAAAAAGAATGGCTGATTGAAGCCAGTTATCAGCATATAGAAAAAGACGTTGCAGCAAAATTGAAATCGCTATTAAAACCGTTGCAGGTAGACGCTTTGTTTTTTGCTACAAACTCATTGGCCGTTGCCGGCTTAAAAGAAATTAATAAGTTAGGTATTAAAGTGCCGGATGATTTAGCCATTATTTCCTTTGACCAAAGTGAGGCATTTGATTTTTTTTATTCGCCCGTTACGTATGTCAGCCAATCATTAACGGATATTGGAAATGAAACAGTAAGACTTATCTTAAACAGGTTGAACAATAAAAGCAAAAAGAACTCTGATGTTATTGTTGAAGCCAAATTAATTGTACGTGAAAGTTGTGGCAGTAAACATTAAATAATTTTTTTAACAACAAGCTTAAACGATTAAAATATGCATATACAGAAACGATTGTCACTTCAGCCATCAAATTATTTTGTAAAATTTTTTTGTAAAGCCTTAATCATTGCACCGTTTATTATGACCATTTCTTCATGCAAAAACTCAACAGAAAACAAACAATCAGAGCAGCAAAGTGATACAGCAAATTATGTAAAAGGAACGTTCGGTTATGATCTTAATTTTCTTCAACAACATGATAGCGTAATTGTGCTAAAATCAAATGATGATAAAGCGCAAATAATTGTTTCACCTAAATACCAGGCAAAAGTTTTTACGTCAACCGCAGATGGCAATGATGGTTTCAGTTTTGGATGGGTAAATTATAAAGCATTTACCGGCCCCGTAGACGCACACATGAACGCATTTGGAGGTGAGAATCGTTTATGGTTAGGTCCTGAAGGCGGCCGGTTCTCTTTATTTTTTGCACCGGGTGATTCAATGGTTTTCAACAACTGGAAAACACCTGCACCGTTTGATATAGAGCCTTGGAAAATAACATCACAAAATGATAATGCTGTAACCATGCAAAAAGATATGCAGTTAACAAATTATCATAACACACAACTAAATTTATCTGTAACAAGAGCAATAGAAATTTTAAGCAATGATGATATCAGCAAGAACACGGGTTTAAGTTTAGATACAAGTGTAAAAGTTGTCGGTTATCAAACAACAAATACATTAACCAACACCGGTAAAGATGCATGGACGGAAGCAACCGGTATGCCTTGCATCTGGATTTTAGACATGATGAAAAACACGCCGGCAACTGTTATAGTTGTTCCATATAAAAATGCAAAAGGTGTAAACTTTGATGACGTTGCAACAACAAATTATTTTGGACAAATTCCTCCTGACAGGTTAAAGCATGATGATGATAAATTGTTTTTTAAAGCTGATGGAAAAAGTCGTGGCAAACTTGGCATTAATCCAAAATTTGCAAAGCCTGTGTTGGGCAGTTATGATCCGCAAAATAAAGTTTTGACGATTGCAATGTTTGAACCAGATGCAAACGCAAAATATTTAAACCAGGAATGGAATACAACCAAGCCGCCATTCTCCGGTGATGCTGTAAATGCATATAATGATGGACCGTTAGCTGATGGTTCGCAAATGGGACCTTTCTATGAAATTGAAAGTGTATCGCCTGCTGCATTTTTAAAGCCAAATCAATCCATCGTACATAAACAATCCGTTTATCATTTTACCGGTGATGAAAAATCGTTAGACGCAATCAGTCAAAAAATATTAGGCGTTTCATTGAACGATATTGAATCAGCATTTAAATAAGTAAACTGTAAGCTGTAACCGTCGAGCTGTTAATTGGTGCTCACTGCTTA
>DASZUY010000353.1:0-14176 GCA_035547495.1 Parafilimonas sp.
GCATTTCAGATACAAGACGATTATTTAGACGCCTTTGGTGACCCTGAAAAATTTGGCAAAGCCGCTGGCGGAGATATCAAGCAAAATAAAAAAACATTCCTGCTTATTTATGCATTGCAAACTGCAAACGCAAATCAAAAAGAAGAATTGAATTTTTTATTGAGCAATAATGCTGATGATAAAGTAGAGCGTGTTTTAAACATCTTCAAAGATTGTAATGTTGATGATTGGGCGAAAGAATTAAAACAACAATACTTAAATAAAGCTTTATTTCATCTTGAAGAGACTGCCGTTCTATCTGCAAGAAAGAAACCTTTAGCGGAATTAGCTGATTTTTTAATTCAGCGTGAACATTAGTCATGTAATTCTTTATCTGATTCAAAAAGGAATTTCTATCTTTCTCCGTCAAAACGTTTGCTATGACTACTACTGTTTTGCAACAAACAAAACAACGCATTCAATCAATAGATATTTTACGCGGAGTTGTAATGCTGATAATGGCGATTGACCATGTGCGTGATTTTTTTCACGTAACTGCATTCACCGATTCACCAACCAATCTTGCAACTACAACGCCACAATTATTTTTTACAAGATGGATAACACATTTCTGCGCGCCCGCATTTGTTTTTCTTTCGGGCACTTCTGCATTTCTCGCAGGTCAGCGCAAAACAAAAAAAGAATTAAGCGCATTTCTTATTAAAAGAGGGTTGTGGCTGGTGTTGGTTGAAAATGTTGTAATGACGCTTGCATTTACATTTAATCCTTTGTACAATCTTTTGATTTGGCAGGTTATCTGGGTAATTGGATGGAGCATGGTAATACTTGGTTTATTGGTGCGTTCATCAATGAAATTAATTATTGCATTAGGTGTTATAATTGTCTTTGGTCACGATTTAATTGACTATATACAAATACCTCAACAAGGCACAGAGCATATTCTAATGAGCATTTTTTTTACCGCATTTGGAACGATGATAAAAACCGGTCACCAGCGTTTCATTTTTGATTTATATGCAATCATTCCATGGACAGGTGTAATGCTTTTAGGTTATGGCTTTGGACAATTCTATTCAAAACAATATGATGCAATAGCAAGAAGAAAAATTATTTTAACGATTGGTTTTGCCGTTACCATATTTTTTGTAGTTTTAAGAGTTATTAATTTATATGGCGATCCAAGCCATTGGTCAACACAAAAAACAGGATTCTATACTTTCTTATCATTTTTGAATTGCACTAAATATCCGCCATCATTGTGTTATTTAAGTATGACGCTTGGACCCGCAATAATTTTTCTTTCGTTGATTGAAACCGTTCAAAACAAATTCACCAATGTTTTAAGTATGTATGGAAGAGTGCCGTTCTTTTATTACGTTTTGCATTTTTATCTGATACATATTATCTGCGTGATTTTATTTTTTGCAACCGGTCATACATCAAAAGATATCATTGATGTAAACACACCGTTCTTTTTCCGTCCGCAACATTTTGGTTTTAATTTATGGATTGTTTATGCGATTTGGTTGTTCGTAATTCTTGCATTGTACAAACCTTGTAAGTGGTTTGATAATTACAGAAAAAGCCACCGTCAGTGGTGGCTTAGTTATTTATAATTTTTGTTTGATTGAATCAGATCATCATTCTCAAAGGCTCTTCCAGCAAGCTTTTCAGCGTTTGCAGGAAAGCAGAACCTGTCGCCCCATCCACAACACGATGATCACAACTCAATGTTACTTTCATCATATTTCCGGGAACGATCGTTCCATTTTTCACAACAGGAATTTGGGAAATTCCACCAACAGCAAGTATACACGCATCCGGCGGATTTATGATTGCAGTAAACTCATCAATACCAAACATGCCAAGATTTGAAATAGTGAATGTGCTGCCTTCCCACTCTGCAGGTTGTAGTTTTTTAGTCTTTGCTTTATCAGCTAATGTTTTTACTTCAGTTGCAATCTGACTTAAACTTTTAGTGTCAGCAAAGCGGACAACAGGAACAAGTAATCCTTCTTCCACTGCAACAGCCACACCAATGCTAACATGATGGTTGATGCGGATTTTTTCACCCAACCAACTGCTGTTCACTTTTGGATGTTGTTTCAAAGCAACAGCAACTGCCTTCAATACAATATCATTAAAGCTTATTTTAACTGCACTTGTCTCATTGATCTTTTTACGCGCAGCAACACATGCATCCATATCAATGCTCATCGTTAAGTAAAAATGCGGCGCACTGAATTTGCTTTCAGCCAACCTGCGTGCGATGGTTTTACGCATTTGCGAAACAGGCACTTCTTCAAAATCTTCTTTGAAATAAGTTGGCGCAATAACAGGTTGCGTTTTTTGTACTGATGGTGTTGAAGAAGCTTCTTGTTTTTGTTCACTGCTCACTGCTTTCTGCTCACTGCTTACCTGCGGTTTATAATTATCAATATCACTTTTTGTTATTCTTCCATTATCACCGGTGCCTTTCACATATTTCAAATCAATACCTTTTTCTTCTGCTAATTTCTTTGCAAGCGGCGACGCAAAAATTCTTCCTTCATTCACTACTGGCTGCGGCTCATGCGCAGTGTCTTCTACTTTTTGTTGCGGTACTCCGCTTGATGCAGTTTGCGAAACATCACCTTCTGCTTTTTGCTGGTCAACATTATCTTTTGCAGCAGGTTCTTGTGTTGTAGCAGCGCCGCCTTTCGCAGCCGCAACCACTTTGTTCACATCAAAACCTTCTTTACCAATTATCGCTAACAAATCATTTACAGCTATTTTTTCTCCCGGTTTTGCACCTTGATATAAGAGCTTTCCATCTTTATAACTTTCCAGTTCCATTGTTGCTTTATCTGTTTCTATCTCGGCAAGAATATCACCTTTCTTTACATCATCGCCAACATTCTTTTGCCAGCTTGCAATTACACCTTCCGTCATCGTATCGCTCAAACGCGGCATTAAAACAACTTCTTCCATTTTGGAAATATCAATATTAGATGCCGGTTGCTGGTTGCTTGTTTCAGGTTGTTTTTCTGTTGTTGTTTTCTTTTCGGACTTCGTATTTTCTTTTTCGGATTTATTACTTGCATCTTGCATCCTGGAACTTGCGTCCTGTTTCCCGTTTCCTCCAATCAACCCGCTTACATCTTCACCTTTATCACCAACAATCGCCAGCAGATCATTCACCTGCAATTTGCCACCCTGCTCTGCACCACGATGCAACAACACACCATCTTTATAACTTTCCAATTCCATAGTCGCTTTATCGGTTTCTATCTCAGCCAGCAAATCGCCTTTTTTTACGGGGTCGCCAACATTTTTATGCCATGCAGCAATAACGCCTTCGGTCATGGTATCACTTAAACGGGGCATTAATATCTTTTCAGCCATAATTGTTAATTAGAATAATTTTTCGCGGTGAAATTACTGCAAAATGCAAACATATGTTTTAATAAAATTTGGTTTTCCCATGCTTATAATCTTAATTATCTTTACTGTATGAAAGAAATAGCAACATATATTTCAATCAATCCGGAAATACGGTTTGGCAAGCCTTGCATGAAAGGAACAAGAATCGCTGTTTCTGATATATTGCAATGGCTTGCATCAGGAATGAAGCAGGAAGAAATTTTAAATGATTATCCATCTCTTACCAAAGAACATATCCTCGCTGCCCTTTCATTTGCTGCTAACCGGGAATCAATGATTAAAATAATTGCCGCGTAATGAAATTGTTGTTAGATGCCAATATATCATGGCGTTTAGTAACTAAATTAAAATTGCATTTTGAAGCATGTGTGCATGTTGATTATGTCGGCTTATCCGTTCCTGCAAAAGATGTTGAAATTTGGAACTATGCTTTAGATAACGATTTTATTATCGTTACCAACGATGAAGACTTTTTAAATCTCTCAAATATAAAAGGGTTCCCTCCCAAAATTCTTCTTTTAAAAACAGGCAACCAGAGTAATAACTTCATTTGCGAATTGTTGATAAAACATATCGAGGACGTTTATGCTTTGAACAATTCTTCAGATTATGGAGTTCTGGAATTATATTAATGAACTAAGCTAAGTAAATTATTTACCCGAATCAATTTTAAAAACCTGGTTACTAAACGGCGGCGTATCGGGAATTTTAATCTTATTGAAATCGTAGTTCACCGATTGGTGACAATTATTGCATGTGTTGGTGAGCGTTAAAAAATTTCTTTTAAAAGAAGCCACATCTTTTTGTTGAATGCTATTGTTAACACTATCAATAGCTGGTTGCAGCATTACAAGATTTTTTACTTCAGGTCTGTCTGATGCATAGGTTTTAATATCATCAACAGCCTCCATTATTTCGTGAATTTCAAAATCTGCAAGCCGCCAGTTCTGCGCCGTTCCCGCAAACCAAAGTTTTTCATGATGCACCTGTATATCGCTCATAAATTCACCGAGCCCGGGTTTATACGCATTATTAATCTGTGACTGCAAACTATCAATTTGCGATTGCAGGTATTGGTTAGAACTTGAATTTTGCGAACAAGAAAAAAATGCAGCAGCGGTTAAAAAAACAAAGGCAATTTTTTTCATACGCTAAAATTAACAGTTAAAAAAATAGCAAAAATTATTTAATAATGTAATCCTATAAATCCATTAATCCTGTAAATCATGGTTCAGACAACTTATCTTAGCACGATGGAGAAACGCCTTTTTTTATTGGATGCTTATGCGCTCATATTTCGCGCTTATTATGCTCTTATTCGTAATCCGCGCATTACATCAAAGGGAAAAAATACCAATGCACAATTTGGTTTTACAAATACACTGATTGATCTCATCAACAAAGAAAAACCTACACACCTCGCTGTGTGTTTTGATGTGGAAGGAAAAACAGAACGTCACACAGATTTTTCTGATTATAAAGCCAACCGGCAGGAAACGCCGGAAGATTTGATGGCGGCAATTCCCGATATAAAAAGAATTATTGAAGGCTTTAATATTCCGTGTATTGGTGTGGAAGGATATGAGGCGGATGATGTTATTGGAACGCTTGCATGGCAGGCACATGATGCAGGCTACGATGTGTACATGGTTACACCGGATAAAGATTACGGACAGTTGGTGCGTGATGGCGTGCAGATTTATAAACCCGGTTACCAGGGAGGAAGTTTTGAAATTTTAGGTCCGAAAGAAGTTTGCGCAAAATGGGACATTGAACGTGTTGACCAGGTGATTGATATTTTGGGTTTGATGGGCGATGCAGTAGATAATATTCCGGGCATTGTTGGCGTGGGCGAAAAAACTGCGGCGAAATTGTTGAAGGAATATGGCAGTCTTGAAAATATTGTTGCAAATGCAGAAAATATTAAAGGCGCTTTGGGTAAAAAAATTGTTGATGGAAAAGAGTCGGCGATTCTCAGTAAGAAATTAGCAACGATTATTACCAATGTCCCGGTTCAGTTTCATGAAGAAAATTTTTGTTTGAAGGAATGGAATAAAAAAGAATTGATTGAAGTGTTTGCCGAGCTTGAATTTAAAACACTTGGCAAAAGAATTTTAGGTGATGATTTTAATGTGTTTCAAACAGCGCCGGTTGGTGTGCAAACAGATCTTTTTGGCAATGCCATTGAAAGCGCAGCGTTAAGAACGCAGATCGAAAAAGTTGAAGACAATGAAACAGACACATCAGGTTTAACTGCAACAAAAAATATCAACAACACAGAACATACATATATTTTGGTTGATGATGAAAAGAAGATAAAGGAGTTGGTTGATGTGTTGATGCAGCAAACCGAAATTTGTTTTGATACAGAAACAACAGGCATTGATGCAAACGATGCAGAGCTTGTTGGAATGAGTTTTTCATACAAACCCGGCGAAGCATATTTTGTTACCTGCACCTCAGATTATGAAGCAACGTGTAATCTTTTAGAGTTATTAAAGCCTTTGTTTGATAATCCTGATTTGTTGTGGATTGGTCACAACTTAAAATATGATCTGCTGGTTTTAAAATGGTACAATCGCGAAATAAAAGGTGCCGTGTATGATACAATGCTTGCACATTATGTTGTTGAGCCGGATGGCAAGCGCAGCATGGATATGTTGAGTGCACAGTTTTTAAATTATGAGCCGGTTCACATTGAAGAATTGATTGGCAAGAAAGGCAAACAGCAAGGCACCATGCGTGATGTCGAAGTTGAAAAACTAAAAGATTATGCGGCTGAAGATGCAGACATCACATTGCAATTAAAACATTCATTGCATCCGCTTTTAAAAACAAAAGATGTTGAGAAAGTTTTTTATGAAGTAGAAAATCCGTTGGTGAAAGTGCTTACTAATATGGAGTATGAAGGCGTGATGATAGATGTGCCATTTCTTTTAAATTATTCGAAAGAATTAGAACGCGAAGCGTATCAAGCCGAGCAAGCTGTGTATGCAGGTGCTGGTGTAAAATTCAACATCGGTTCACCAAAACAATTAGGTGAGGTGTTGTTTGATAAATTGAAACTGAATGCATCAGCATCATCAACTAAAAAAACAAAAAGCGGACAATACGCGACAGGCGAAGATGTATTGATGAAATTGGCTGTTAGCAACCCTATTGTTGCAGATATTTTAGCGTATCGCCAATTAACAAAACTCAAATCAACTTATGTTGATGCATTGCCTTCTTTGATCAATCGTAAAACCGGTCGCGTTCACACAACTTACGGACAAGCTGTTGCCGTTACCGGAAGATTAGCAAGTAATAATCCCAATCTTCAAAACATTCCAATTAGAACCGAGCGTGGCAAAGAAATTCGTAAAGCATTTATTCCAAGAAAAGGCAATGTTATTATCAGCGCAGATTATTCTCAGATTGAATTAAGAATTGTTGCGGCGATCAGTGGCGATGAAAATATGTGTAACGCATTTAAGAATAACGCAGACATTCATACTGCAACTGCTGCAAAAGTTTTTAACGTTGATGCGAAAGATGTAACAAAAGAAATGCGCTACAAATCAAAGAGCGTAAACTTTGGAATTATTTACGGACAAGGCGCATTTGGTTTGGCAGATAATCTCGGCATCAGCAGAACAGAAGCAAAAGAAATTATCGACAACTACAAAAAAGAATTTAGTGGCATAACAAAGTATATGGACAACATGATAAATTTTTGTCGTGAACATGGTTATGTGCAAACATTGATGGGCAGAAAGCGTTGGTTGAAAGATATTAATTCAGGCAATTTTACAGTGCGTGGTTATGCAGAACGAAATGCAATTAATTCGCCGATACAAGGCACGGCTGCAGACATGATAAAAATGGCGATGATAAAAATTCATGATGCCATGTGTAAAGAAAAATTGAGAAGTAAAATGATCATGCAGGTGCATGATGAATTGGTTTTTGATGCTTTGCCAGAAGAATTGGATGTATTGCAACCACTTATTTTAAACAATATGAAATCTGCATTGCCATTGCCTTGTGATGTTCCGGTTGAAGCTGAATTAGGCGTTGGTGATAATTGGTTAGAAGCGCATTAATCGGCATGAAATTTATTTATTTTTTATTATGGATAAGAAATTAGAACAAAACAGAACTTTAAATCAGCAAAGTAATTCCAACGATGCAAAAGCTGCAGAACAAGCCGCAGAGAAAGACATTCAAAAAGATTTAGACTTAACTCCGCCACCAGATCCGGGAGCTGATTTAGATGAAGGCGAGCTTGCAAGATTGGAGGGTGAAGATTGATCTTGCATTAAGAAATTATTATGTGGAAAAAATTGTGTAGCATGTTTTAAGATAAAATTTATCTTCAAGCCCGATCACGGTTGCTGCTGATGTATTACTGCACAATTTATTGTTAACAACAAAAACTTTTGCAATGCACATTTCTAATCTTGAGAAGCTTTCAAAAATTTATTATCAAAAATTTTTTAGAAAATTGGTAGAAGATTTAAAAGATGTAAAAGAATACATCGTTTCTACTCCACAGGAAACAAAAAAATTATTGAACTTATTTCATTTGAGAAATGAATCGCACAAACAGGAAAAGGGAACTGAGAATCCTCATTTCAATGAAATAATTAAATTTTTAAATACCTGCAAGGAATCTAAATTGGTAATGCACATTATAAAAGTAAAGGATCAGTTAGTTACCGTTTTAACTGATACTAGTTATACAAAAGTGATTGGCGAATTATAATTGAATTTAGATTTTATAAACAGGCGCAGGTTCAAAATAACTTGCGCCTGTTTTGTTTACGGAATTTTTTCTCCGCTTTCTGTTAACTTCGGTTTTAGTATGCAGAAGATAATTTTTATCGTTATTTTTTTATCATCATCTATTGCAAATTTTTGCAGCGCACAAACCTCTTTAAGCGGTGATAGTATTGATCGCAAATGGTGGAAGGAAGCGATCGTTTACCAAATCTATCCGCGCAGTTTTAAAGACAGCGATGGTGATGGTATCGGTGATTTAAAGGGAATTATTTCAAAGCTCGATTATATAAAAAGTCTTGGCGTAAATGTAGTTTGGCTCAATCCAATTTATTCTTCTCCTAATGATGATAATGGTTATGATGTTAGTGATTATCGCAACATCATGAAAGATTTTGGAACGATGGCAGATTTCGATTCTTTATTAAGTGGCATGCATCGTCGTGGTATAAAACTGGTGATGGATCTTGTAGTAAATCATAGCAGCGACGAACATGAGTGGTTCAGGCAAAGCAGAAGTTCAAGAACAAATCCTTATCGCGAATATTATCATTGGTGGAATGCAGAAGATGGAAAACCACCTTACCGATATAGTTTGTTTGATGTAAATCATGATGCGTGGAAATATGATTCATTAACCAATGCATATTACTTACACTATTTTTCGCGCAAACAACCTGATCTTAATTGGGAGAACCCAAAACTAAGGCAAGAGGTTTATGACATCATGAAGTTTTGGGCAAACAAAGGCATTGATGGTTTCAGGCTTGATGCGTTTGGGTTTGCAGCAAAAGATACAACGTGGCCGCAGTTTCCACAAGGCTTTGAAAAAAATTTCTCGTTGTATTATTCAATGCAGGGAAATCTGCATGGCTATTTGCAGCAAATGAATAAAGAAGTATTGAGTAAGTATGATGTAATGAGTGTTGCGGAAGGCACCGGCAATACATTGGAAGATGCGCACAACATGGTTGACGCGAACCGTCATGAATTAAACATGGCTTACCCTTTTGAAGGTGTTGATATAGCGAAATATGGTGGTTACGATTTGCTGCATTTTAAACAGGTTTTTAGCAAATGGGACAGCACATTTGAACAGGCTGGATGGGTTTGTGTTTTTCTTGCAAACCACGACCAGGCAAGAATGGTTAGCCGTTTTGGTAACGATAGTCCGCAGTTCAGAGTGCATTCATCTGAGGTGCTTACTACATTTATTTTAACTATGCGGGGTACGCCATTTTATTATAATGGCGATGAATTAGGGATGACCAACGCCGGCTTCACAAGCA
Organism: Parafilimonas sp.; assembly: GCA_035547495.1. Lineage (GTDB taxonomy): Bacteria > Bacteroidota > Bacteroidia > Chitinophagales > Chitinophagaceae > Parafilimonas. Next base: position 9,474 of record DASZUY010000353.1, read on the forward strand.
TCAAAGATTATCGCGATGTTCAAACATTGAATGAATACCAGCACGTGAAAAATACAGGTGGCGATACAATTGAATATCTTAAAAAAATTGCGTTTGGAAGCAGGGATAATAGTCGCACACCTTTTCAATGGAATGCTACAACAAATGCAGGTTTTACAACAGGCACGCCGTGGATTGCAGTGAATAAGAATTACAAAGAGATAAATGAAGCAGATGAAGAGAAAGATTCAAACTCAGTCCTAAATTATTTCAGGAAGATTGCACAATTGCGAAGAAATAATTTAGTGTTAGTGTATGGGAAATATACTTTGCTTGATAAAGATAACCCTGATGTTTACGCTTACACAAGAGAACTAAATGGCATAAAATTTTTAATATTGCTGAACTTTAAAAGCAAAGTATCAACATTCAACATAAATATAGACTTAAGTAAAGCAAAATTGTTATCAGATAATTACACATCCGTGTCAAACGGGAATACATTACAACCTTACGAAGCAACTATTTACCAACTTCAATAGTATTTGATTTAATGTTCAGCGATAAAATCATTGACTTTCTTTTTCATCTTACTATTCCTTTTAAACTCCCAAAAGATGTTGAAGTGCTCGATGCGCATCAGCGCAAAGATGTGCAGGAAGCCTGCGTTTCGTTTTATAAGAAATATTACAACGACAACAACAAACGGCATGTATTAATTGGAATAAACCCCGGAAGATTTGGCGGTGGCGTTACAGGTATTCCTTTTACCGATCCAATAAGATTAGAAAATGTTTGTGGTATTAAAAATGATTTTAAAAAGAAGCAGGAATTATCATCTGTTTTTATTTATGAAATGATTGAAGCGTTTGGTGGTGTTTCAAAATTTTATAAACAATTTTATTTTTCAGCAATGAGTCCATTAGGATTTGTAAAGCATGGAAAGAATTTGAATTATTATGATGATAAAGATCTTCTCGAAAAAATTCAACTGTTTATTATTGATTGCATGAATAAACAAATTGCAATTGGTTTGCACATTGATGTTTGCTTTTGCATTGGCGAAGGAGAAAATTTTAAGTACCTGAAAAAATTAAATGATAAACATAAATGGTTTGAAAGAATTGAAACAGTTCCCCATCCAAGATTTATTATGCAATATCGATTGAAAAGAAAAGATGAATTTATTCAGATGTATGTCGAGAAATTATCTAATGTATAATCTCGAGCAAAAACAAGATCGTCATTAAAAAAATAATTATTAACCCAATCAAAAAAGAATATTCTGCAAGCGTTTCATACATATTGGCTCTTTTTGTATCACTGCGAATAGAAAGAAACGCGCATAAACAACTAAACATAAATATTACAAAACAAACTGCCGTTATCTCATCAATAAACGTTGTGTGGGTTAGCTTAAAAAATTTCAAAGAAGTAAGAACAAGGAAAAAAAAACCAAGAAAGTTAGATGATGAGTTTAATATCTGTGGCGATTTATTTTTATCATCCATTTAATGTTGTTATTTGATTGTAAGCGTTTTTATTTCCTTCACATTCATAAACTGTTTAAACTTCGGCTGGTAAACTTCTGTTTCAACATACGAAATTGAAACGTTTTTGTTTTTGAGTTTTGTAGTTGCATCTTTTATCCAGTCATCTGAACCCGGCACATACTCGTAGTATAAAAATGTTAGCTCGCGACCCGCAGTTGTTTTTAAAGTGATGTACATAAAATCTTTCTCTTCAACATTTGTAACCGTTCCATCTATGCTTTGCGCTGTCTCAACTTTTGATGGCATTGTCATCGGCATTTCCATTTGCATTGTATCTGTAGCTCCACTGCTACCCATCATTGCAGTGGCAATTTTAGTAAATGCGGGACAACCGTTCTTAACCATTTCCATTGAAAGATTCATCGCAATTGTTTCTGCTGCTTGCTGATCTTCCTGCCCGTTTGAAATAATTTTTGATACAAGATCAGGCGCAGAATTAAGTATGCAGCTTAAGAATATTTGTTGCAATTGTTCGGGTGTACTATTGTTATCGATCTTGGCTTTTGATAAGCAATCGCAAACAGCAACAGCATCTTTATGCAGCGAATCATCTGCAGTTTGGGCTTTTGATTGAATGTTTGTAAACAAGCAGAGAGCAATAATATAAATTGATAATTTTTTCATTATTTAAATGTTGATGCTAAAATAATTTATTGTTTTAAATAAGATGCAGCCGTTTGTACAATTAAGTTTATGTTTTGATTTTTCATGCATTTAAAATGACCACGCGGACAATTTTTTGTTCCATAGTTTGAGCAAGGCTGACAAGGCAAACCCGGCACAATAAAATTTTTATACAAAGGAATATTTGCCGTTCCATAAAAAGGTTCTACCTGTAATTTAGGCGAAGTTCCTCCCCAAATTGCAAGCACCGGTTTTTGAAAAGCACAAGCTATATACTGCAAACCTGTATCATGTGAAATAACAAGCTTTGCTTTTCGAACAAGATCAGCAGATTCATTTAGAGAGAATTTTCCGCAGGCATTAAAAATTTTTTGCGGATTAACAGATGCAATTTCTTTCCCTTGTTCTGCATCTTCTTTTCCGCCAATTAAAATAATAGGGTAATCAATTTTCGAACAAACATCCTGCAGTTTATAAACCGGTAATTTTTTTGTGTTGTGCGTTGCGCCAATTACTATGGCAACATAACCAAATAAATGTCCATGCGGTAAATCCTCCTCCTTTATAAATTCGTTTTTCGGAATAAAATAATCCAAGCCTTTTCCATCATCAACAACGCCAAGTGGTGCAAGCGCATCAATACATCGCAAAGAAATATGCCTGCGCTGCATTAAGTTTATTTTGAATTTTGTGAGGATAAATTTTTCAACGCTCAATTTTCTATAACTCAGCCATTCTGTTTTTTGCCAAAATAATTTTAGCTGCAATAAATACGTACGCAAGTTTTTGTGCAGATCAATTATATAATCAAACTTTTCTTTCTTTAACTCATCTGCAAGCGCATTCAAATCATTTTTGTAGTAATGAAATTTATCGATGTAAGGGTTTGCGATTGTAACTGCCTTAAACTTCTCTTTTGTTAAGAAATGAATTTCAGCATCTGGAATTTGTTTTTTAAGGCAGCGAATAGCAGGTGTTGTTAAAACAATATCACCGATAGAAGAGAAGCGAATGATGAGAAACTTCATTACAATAAAAAAGCGACATAAGCGTCGCTTTGTTCAGTGCCCCAGGCGGGAATTGAACCCGCACCCGCGTTGCGGCGGACAGGATTTTAAGTCCTGCGTGTCTACCAGTTCCACCACCAGGGCAATAAAAAAAGCTATCAGCTAACAGTATTTGCTACTAAAAATTATTAATAACAAATAACCTATAACAAATAACTTTTAAAAAGAGCGGAAGACCAGGCTCGAACTGGCCACCCTAACCTTGGCAAGGTTATGCTCTACCAAATGAGCTACTTCCGCTTATGTACAAGAACTTTTAAAGGACGGCAAAAATAGTAATCCCATCTTAATGGAAAAAATTTTATTGCCTATTTATATTGCGGCGTATACAAAGTATTTGTTGGCACCTCTACATCGGGTTTGCCTTTATACCGGTGTGTGTATAAATTGTAACACATACCCACTACAAGCGCAAGTACACATAGCACTTGCACATAAAATAAAAATCTTGATGAGCTTACCCAGTTGTAACCAAATTGTTTTTCTCTATAGTCTGTTTCCTGATCCATAAAGTTTTTTTGCAGGCACAAAAATAAGGTCTTAATTAATATCTATTTGCCTTGCTGAATAATTTCTGAAAAATGTCTTTTCTTTTTTATAAAATAATCCCAAACCAGCGAAGATTTATACACGCCATTCAACTCATTTATTTTATATGAAGGAAGTTTTTGTTTTGGCTGATGTGTGAATATCCATTTTATTATGCTTGCATGTGCTTTAATTACGGCGCCGAACGATTTTACATCACCCTGAAGTAAACTTTTAAATGCAAACAACCAATCCATTAAAATGCGTAGCGGAATTTTCCAGATTGCTTCTGAAAAGGAAAAATTTTTTAACAGGATGATTAAATTATTCCTGAAGTTTAAATACGTTTTACGGCTGCTGGTTTTATTTAATGTTCCTCCGCCAAGATGATATACAACCGATGAAGCGCAGCAATAAATAAGATAACCTTTTCGCTGCAGCCGCCAGCACAAATCAATTTCTTCCATGTGTGCAAAAAGGTAGCGATCAAACCCACCCATCTCATTAAACAATTCTGCTCTGATACATAATGCAGCACCTGTTGCCCAAAAAATTTTTTCGTTGCTGTTATATTGACCGTTATCATCTTCGCAAATATCAAAGATTCTTCCACGCGCAAAGGCATAACCTAATGTATCTATCCATCCGCCACAAGCGCCTGCGTGTTCAAATTTATTTTTATTTACATAAGATAAAATCTTTGGTTGGCACGCAGCAATTTGTTTATTGCTTTCCATCAACACAATTAAATCTTCAACCCAATTTCCAGGCACTTCAACATCTGAATTCAATAAAATATAATAATCTGATTTTACATTTTTAAGTGCCCGGTTATAGCCACCTGCAAAACCATAATTATTGTTAAGCATAATAAGTTCAACAAAAGGAAAGTTTAGTTTTAGAAAAGCAACACTGTCGTCTGTGGAAGCATTATCTGCAACAATTATTTTTT
>DASZUY010000354.1:0-1870 GCA_035547495.1 Parafilimonas sp.
GACCTTGTTCGAAAAAATGCGACCAATAAACACCAGGTGCATAAAACAATGCCCGTGCCTGAGATAATGAGCCAGTTGCCTGATAACGCAAGAACCGCTGTTGAACGGTTGATGCATAATGAATTAAAAACAAAAATTAAAACACAACTTGATACGATTGGTAAAAAATGCAAAGATTTATTACTGATGTTTGAAGATGGATTAAGCGATAAAGAAATTGCGCAGGAGCTATCATACAACAATGCCGCAGTTGTTAAAACAACACGTTTAAGATGTTTGGAAAAATTAAGAGAAAAAGTAACAGGCACATAATTCAGGTGTTTATTTAACTACATTAAAAAACACAGTATTTATGGAAATAATCGAGTATATAGATTCTTACTTTCAAAAAACGATGAGCGAAACGGAGCGAATTGTTTTTGAAAAAAGATGTGAAGCGGATGAAGCTTTCGCGCAGGAAGTTGCTTTTTATGTAACGGCGCGTCATTCGTTGCGCGAAGAATTGCTGAAACAAAAACAATCTAGCTGGGTTACTAAACATCTTCACATAATTGATGAATTACCTTTTATCCCTAAACTAAAGAAATCTCTTGCCAGCAGGTGGGTTACCTATTTGGCTGCTGCCTGTATTGTATTGGTTGCATCTGTTTATCTTTTTGAGACAAATCCATCACCAAAAAGGCTTGCTGATAATTATATTAAGGCAAACTTTACTAATTTAAGCCTTACAATGGATGCTTCGCGTGACAGTTTGCAAATGGGTATTGATGCGTATAACAATAAACAGTACGATAAAGCATTAACATATTTCAGAGGTATTGAAAAAAATGATGCAGCAAACAGCGATGCAAAAAAATATGCAGGACTTACTTACATACAAAAAGATGAATACGATAGTGCATTAATGCAATTTGAAGCGCTTTCGAAGATGAAAGGATTATTTAGTAACGACGGGGATTTTTTGAAAGCTGTATCTTTAATGGCAAGAAATAAACCGGGCGATAAACAAGAGGCTAAAGCGTTATTAAAAAAAGTAATCAGCGAAAAAGAAGAAGGAAGTGAAAAGGCTGCGGAATGGGAGAAAAAATTATAATTCTTTTCTTTAAAATATATCATTCTAAAACCAATTTTTTATGAGTAAATCTTCAGAAACTACGACTACAAGTTCAGGTACCACTTCAGGTTCCGGAACTACCACAGGTGGCGGTGGCGGCAAAGGTCCCAATCCAAAACGTGTACTGGAAATAACCTTATTATTTATCATTTTAGCTCTCGTTGCATATGATACTTATATGATTTCACAAAATCATCAAGCATTGCAAAATTTACAAGTTGCCAGGTGAGCTTTTTGTAAGTACCTAAATTTGATTTTCCAATCCACCCTTATATGATATAATTAGTTAGAGCAATATTTCCTTGAAAAAGTTGATAAAAAAACTTTCCATCTGCGCATTAGGTCTTGTCGCGCACAGTTTTTTATTTAGCCAGTTGGACAACTCACAAAATATTTATAGACAAATAATCATCATTGATAAAAGTTCCCAATCAAATGCAGAAAAATTAGACAACTTCTACACATTAAAAAGTAAAATCGAAAACACGCAGCCATTAAATGATTCGGCGTATATTCTTGATTTTTTAAAAATTTCCAAATACGAATTTAGAGCACGAAACGATTATGAAACTTCAATTGCATATGCAATTCAAGCACTCAAAATGTGTTATGGATTAAAAAAAGAAAATCTTAAATTTCTTAGGGTAAACGCATGCTATAATTTGGCATCTTCTTATCAAAAATTAGGGCTCTCAAACAGAGCGCTTGCTTACTACGATACGGTTATTGCATTATGCGATAAAAATTTTGTTGACA
>DASZUY010000355.1:0-3891 GCA_035547495.1 Parafilimonas sp.
TGTTCAGATTTTTCTAATAAATCTTTACCGGTGTAAAACGGATGCAATGGTTCAATGCCTTTAGGTTCTGCTTCTGTATCCCACGGTCTTAACGTATCAAGCTTTAATTTTTCTTTTTTATGCTGATTGATTTTTTCAACCAATGGTAACACATGCAGCTTCACTGCTTCATGAAATTGAAAGCAATCTTCTTTTGTATAATCGAAGCGACCCATTTCAACAAACTTATAATCGCGGTAATTTTCGAAGCCCGCATTTTTCGCAACCTTATCACGCTTCTCAACAAGTTTTGTATATAAATCGTTCAGCGCATCTTTATCCTGTTTTCTCCGTTCCTGTATTTTACGCCAAACTTCTTCGCGCAAATTTCTATCATGCTCATGCAAAAATTTTGATGCCTGTTGCAAAGTATATTCTTTGCCATTTACTTCAACCGTCATTGCGCCTGTTATTACGCCATATTGTTGCTGCATTACACTTAACTCAGCCTGCAATGGAATATTGGCTTCGCGAAACAGTTCAATATTCTTTCTTACGCTGCGCAGATACGTAAAATATTTTTGTTTATCGAGTTCGCTTGTGTAAGGTGAATTGATGAGTTTTTTATTCAGCAAATCTGCATAAGGTTGCAGCTTCGGCTGAATTTCCATGCAGAAATAAGTAAACGCTTCTTCCAAAGATTTATCCGTTGTATCACAGGTCATTTTTATTTGGCGCCAGCATGCATCTTCACTTACAACAGCTTCCAACTCGCTCATATCTTTCATCCACTGCTCCAAATCTTTTTTTGAATCAATATTCCTGTCCAATAGATTTTTAAAATATGGTTCAAGCGCGTCCCATGTTGTTACAGTAAAATCTTCAGGAACAAAATGTCTTTCTGTTTTTTTTATATCTGCGGTTAACTGCATATCAAATCAAAATTTAAAAGTAAGATTTAAACCAAGGTTGTTGGTCTGACGCTTTGCAAGCGTTTGACCATGTTACTTCTTCGTAGCTTTTTTCTTTGCAGCTTTTGTTTCTGTTTCTGCAGGGTCAGATTCAGGAGAAGTAGCGGCTTCTGCTTTTTTTGTTTTTGCTGCCTTTGCTTTTTTAGGTGTTGCTGGTTTTTCTTCGGTTGAAGTTGCTGGTTCTTCCTCTTCCACTTTTTTCTTTGTTGATGCTTTAGACGCTTTTTCTTCTTTTGCCTTTGGTGCTTCTTTCTTTGTTTCTGCTACAACAACTTCTTCCTCCTGTTGTACAGGTTCTTCTTCTGCTTCTTCTTCAGGCTCGCTTAATTTTATTTCTATATCATTTTTCTTCAGCACATCAAACCATTTTACCATTTTCTTCATATCACTTGCATATACTCTTGTAAAATCCATTGCAGGATATACTTTTTCGAAATAACTTTTTACAGCATTCGCATCTTTTTCATTCGGCAAACTTTCATTGGTATTTTGCATGGCATGAAATACATCCACCAAATTCACATTCTCACCTTCAGTATAAACTTCTATACTTTCAAGATGAGAAAAATTATGTATGCGCGATGAAACAAATCTTGTGCTTTTATCTTCCAGTGAACGAACAATAGCACCATCGGCTTTGCTCGCAACCAATTCAAATAAACCCGGTAATCCTGTAACAGAAACAAGCTTGCTGTATTCCATAAAAATTTTTTGAGGGCTGCAAGATAAAAGAAAAAAGAAAGCCTCTCTTCTAAATCTCTTTCGAAGGAAAGAGACTTTGCAATCTTTTACATTTTTTAAACAGGAAAATTATTTAGGTTTCAAAAGTCCCTTTCCTTTGGAAAGGATTTGGGATAGGCTTTACCTTTGCGCCCATGCCGCAAAAACCGTTTTTGCACACCTTGCTTTCTCCGCGATTATTGGATTTATATGATGTTGAAAACAGTATTGTAGTAATTATTGATGTGTTTCGTGCCACATCAACCATTGCTACGGCATTATATAATGGCGCTGAAAAAGTGATTCCTGTTTCAGGTGTAGAAGATTGCATTATGATTGGAAAAAATTTAAATGCCGTAACTGCCGGTGAACGTGATGGAAAAATTATTCCGGGTTTGCAACATGGTAATTCTCCTGCTGAATATCCAAGAGATTTTATTTACGGAAAAACGTTGGTGCTTACAACAACCAACGGCACAAAATTGTTGCACATGGCTTTGGATAAAGGTGCATCTGAAGTTGTTACAGGTTCGTTCCCAAATTTATCTGCGGTGTGCGAACATCTTGCATCATCTAACAAACATATTATTCTTGGCTGCTCCGCATGGAAAGACCGTTTTAATCTTGAAGACACTTTATTTGCAGGCGCCGTTATCAGCAAAATAAAAAATTATTTCACCATTCATTGCGACAGCAGCTTAATGGCAGCAGATATGTATCAACTGCATTGCGGCGATATGTATTCATTCATACGAAAAACAACGCACTGGCACAGGCTTGCAGCATTTGGTTTGGAAAAAGATTTGGAATATTGTGTAACGCCCGATGTTGCTAATGTTTTGCCACAGTATAAAAATGGTGCATTGATTGTTTAATAATCTAAACTGATTGTTAACGTTTTTATTCCCTTCTTTTCCTCGCTGCTTTGATTTATTTTTGCAGCTTGCTTTTTTCAGAATGCTGCTTCTGAAATTCTTAATCATAAATCTAAAATTCTAAATTAATTGGCGCTACCTCATTTAATTAAGTACATATATAATAACGGCACAGATGAAGTTATTCGCCGCGGCAAAAAAATTTATTCCTTAGGTTATATTGAATTAATAGAACACGACGAACTGATGAACTCGGTAGTATTTCGAGTGAAGGACGATGCATATTCTACTTTTTATAAAGTTTACCTGAGCCGGTATAATAATCTGCAAACACTTTCTTTACGCTGCAGTTGTCCATATAATCTTGGAGATATCTGTCGCCATGAAGCAGCTGCTCTTTTCCGTTTGCAGGAACTGATTGACACCAATAAACTCGGCGAAACAGAAACAGAGTATAAGCAACAACACACAGTTGTTAAAATGAAACAACTGGAAATACGTTTTATAAAATTACTTTCAGCGCCCGATGCACTGCCTGCAGCAGAAGATTTTCTTCGCACACATAAAGCAAATATTCTTGAGGCTGCAAATGATATTGTAAAAGCGGAGATGGATTATGATGGCAACCATTATACTTTGCAATTTCGCCGTAACGAAGAAAAAAATTTAGATACAAGTTGCAATTGCAATTCAGAAACAAAATACCCATTGTGTGTACATAAAGCAATTGTATTGTTGCAATTGTTAAATCAGCACGGCGCAAACTTTTTCGATTCTATCAGCAACCGCGACCGTGAAAAAAACAAATTGCTTGCATTGTATGGTTATTCAACGGATGATGATTTAGAAGGAAAGTTTGAATTTACTTTTCGCGATAGCAAACCTTTTTTGCGTGTGTTAGACCCAAGCATAAAGCGTGTTGTAGCGCCACCGGCAGAAAACAGAAAACCTGTTTTTGCGCCCGTGCAAAAAGAGGTTTTGGTTGAAGAGAAAGCACCTGAAACATTACAATATCAAAAGTTAGGTGTTGTATTAAGATATGATGCGCAGCAATATCCTTTTGTGCAGGTAGAGGCAATTAAAGGTGAACCGGATGAAGCGCAAAAGCAATTTACAGGCAAAGCAGAAAGACTCGACTTAACAAAATTTGTAAACACAGAAGACCTGAATGAAGATGATAAAATGCTCATTCAGCATTTGCGAAAATTATTGCCTGCAGAAGTTACACGGTATTTAAACCGCAATTCGCCATTTAGCGGCATTTGGGAAAATATTATTCAGCAACACAACGATGATTTGCCCGAAGAAACGCGTTCATTAATTATTGAATACCTTCTGCCCAAATA
>DASZUY010000356.1:0-6375 GCA_035547495.1 Parafilimonas sp.
TTGGAAAAATTATCATCACCTTACAAACAACAATTTTACAGAACATGTTTTTTGGAATGATTACAGGCAAATTTATAAAGACGGATTAACAGAAAGAGAGGCAAATAAGTTAGCCGATTTTGATTACGTATTCTTTAATAAGATTTCTGAAACCACCAACGAAGAACAGTTAAAAAACCTGCGTAGTAATTTTTCTGCGAATGCTTTAAAAGCGGCATTGTTTATTATGTTGTATCGCGATTTTCCTGTGTTTCAAACTTCTTATCAAATATTAAATGCATTAATTGAGATTGATCATTTAATGAGCAACTGGCGACATAAACATTTAATTATGGTGCGAAGAATGATTGGTATGCGCGTTGGAACGGGCAATACTTCCGGCGCCGGCTATTTGGAAGGAGCATTAAACAAGCATTATGTTTATAGAGATCTTGCTGCTTTATCAACCTATCTTATTGAAAGAAAAAATTTGCCAAAGCTGCCTTTTGATTTAATAAAGCACTTAAGTTTTAATATAAGTTAGATGATTTTATCGCTCTTACGATTTCTCTTTTGCCGGCGGGGCCCTTTAATTTTTCAACATTGAAACCTGTAGCCTGCATAGCTCTGCGCACAATGCCTTTGCTGCAATAAGTAACCAGCATTCCATTTGTATAAAGCATATCAAACATTTTTTTAAAAATATTTTCTGTCCACATTTCGGGTTGTGCGTTTGGATCGAAGGCATCAAAATAAATCAAATGAAATTTTTTATTGGTTGAAAAATCCTGTAGTAGAGTTTTAAATTTTTCAAATAAAAATAATGGCTGAATTAAAACTTTTTTATCCCATCGGCACTCATGCAACTGCAAAAAATATTTTTCAAATTGACTATTAAGCGCAGATGAATAGTTTAATTTTTTTGCTTCGTCTATAAAAAGAGGATACGGTTCTATACATTGATAAAAGATTTTTTTATTTTGAAGAATGGCTTCATTCAAACTCAGAAAAGCGTTCAGTCCTGTTCCAAAACCAACTTCAAGAATGTTAAATATTTCATCATTACCAAACAAATTTTTGCTTAATAAATTTTGCAGCCCTTCTTTTATAAAAACATGCATGCTCTCTTGTATTGCACCGTGTTTGCTATGATAAGTAATGTTTAACTCCGGAATTGAAATTGTATGCGAGCCGTCTCCGGTTAATTGTATGATGCGTGGTAAATTCAATCAAACAAAAATTGAAAATACAAACTTGCAACTTTGATTGTAAATTGCGCTTTTTGAAATAAAACAATTATTTTTTGTGTTGAATATGTCTGCGAGTTTAAGCGAAGAACGAAAAAAGATCCATCCACATAAGTTTGTTATGTGGATTGCAATGGGAAGTATTGTTATGATGTTTGCCGGTTTAACAAGCGCTTACCTGGTAAGAAGAGCAGAAGCAAACTGGCTTGTATTTAAATTGCCGCCGGTATTTTGGTTTTCAACACCCGTAATATTACTTAGCAGTCTTACCATGCATCTTGCACTTAAATCTTTTAAAGCAAGAGTAATGCAACGGTATAGAATATTTATTACAATAACTGCATTTCTCGGGTTGTTATTTGCCTTGCTTCAGTACACGGGATTTAATTATTTATATAGCCATGGCGTGCAGGTTTTTGGCGTGGGCAGTAATCCCTCCGCTTCATTTCTTGGAATTATTATTGGCTTACATGCATTGCACGTACTTGGCGGCGTAATTGCACTGTTTGTTGTATTTTTAAGGGCGTACAGCTCAAGAATAAAAAGATATAACGCTACACCGGTTGAAGTAATAAGCACTTACTGGCATTTTGTTGATATCTTATGGATTTACCTGTTTATATTTTTAAAGTGGCTGTAGTGAAGAAAAAATTTTTAGTTATTTAATTTTTTTGAACGCCAGCCAATAACTTTGCCCGAACACGAATAAAAAAAATAAATGGCTACAACTGCAACAACACCAAGAATGTGGAACGGAGGCCGAAGCCCGTTTAATCTTGAGTATGGCAAGCTGATGATGTGGTATTTTTTAATGAGTGATGCTTTTACATTCGGCGCTTTTCTTATTGCTTACGGTACTACAAGATTTGCAACCAATGGTTGGCCAAATCCAAACAAAGTTTTCGATGCCGCTCCTTTTATCGGCCATGGTTTTCCGTTGGTATATGTAAGCTTTATGACTTTTGTGCTTATTATTAGCTCTGTAACAATGGTGCTTGCTGTGCATGAAGGACATAAGATGAACAGAAGAGGTGTTGTTACCTATTTAATTCTTACCATTATTGGTGGTCTTATATTTTTGGGTTCACAGGCATGGGAATGGACACATTTATTTCACGAGGGTGCCTGGTGGGGCAGAAACCCATTTCCTAATTATGATGGCACGGTAAGCACAACAAACTTTACAAATTTCTTTTTTACAATAACAGGTTTTCATGGCTTTCACGTATTCTCAGGTGTTGTTATAAATACCATCATGCTTATAATGACACTAAGAGGAACATTTGATAAACGCGGACATTATTTAATGATTGAAAAGGCTGGCTTGTACTGGCACTTTGTTGATCTTGTTTGGGTGTTCGTATTCACATGTTTTTATCTTCTTTAATTTGAAAAAATTATTTTAATGGAGCATACTTTAGAATCATTAGCAGAAGAGCAGCATGTAGGCGGAGGCAGAAAAGAAATTTATCGTGTAACAATCGTTCTAACCGTATTAACTATACTTGAACTTGCATTGGGATTTTTTATGATGACCATGCCTTATGAAAGTATAGGAAGAGATTTTGTAAGGGGCGTAATTATAATTCTAATGCTGGCAAAAGCTTTTTATATAGTTGGATATTTTATGCATCTTAAGCATGAAATACGTAACATGATAATGACAGTTGTTGTTCCCTTATTTTTATTTGTTTGGTTCATTATTGCATTTTTATCTGATGGCAATTCTTTCAGAAATAATAAAAACAAGTGGGATAGAGATCATAAAGAACGCAGCAAGGAACAAATGCCGGTAAAAGAAGAAAATACACACGAGCTTAAATAATTGTGATTATAAATTTCTTATAAAACCACTGCATGCTTTTGCAGTGGTTTTTTATTTAATGAATTTTGCGCCATGAACAAAAAAGCCTTACTCGCAATTGCACTTGCTGTTCTCATTCCGCTGATAAGTTATTTTCTGGTAAAGCAGGCAAGCGATAAAGCCGTTGTTATACCTCCGCATTATTTCCCCGATACAGTTATTAATAAAGTTGAAAACGGAAAAAGCATTAGCGATACTGTTTGGCATAAAGTTGCCAACTTTCATCTTGTAAACCAATTGGGCGATACCGTTAGCCTATATTCATTGCAGGGTAAATTGATTGTGATGGATTTTTTCTTTACCTCATGTCGCTCAACTTGCCCCATCATCACACAAAACATGCGCAACATGCAACGCTCATTTGCAAAGGGCGGTGATGTGATGTCGGCACCAGATTCAAACATTGTTCAATTTATTTCTTTCTCCGTTGATCCTGAAACGGATTCTGCAGCACGTTTAAAAAAATATGCAGACCATTATCAAATTGATCCTGGTAACTGGTGGCTGCTTACCGGTAATCGGGATACGATTTACAATTATGCTTTTAATGAATTAAAGGTTGATAAGATCGATACATTAACTCCCATCAATCCTGATTTTGTGCATACAACAGCTTTTGCACTAATTGATAAAAATTTCAATGTGCGTGGTTTTTATAATGGAACCGATTCTGCTTCGCTGGATAAATTATCAAAAGATATTGGTGTACTTATGTTAGCAGTTGATGATAATCCTGAAAGTCTTCCTTTCGATCCTGTGCAAATGGTAATATTTTTTGCCATTGCGTTAGTCGTAACAATATTTGCTATTCGACTTATCTTTCGTAAAAAAAATAATAATGCCTGAACTACTGCGGCCTTCAATCAAAAAAAATGATAAGCAGGCGAGATTGCTGATTCTTGTTTTTTCTTTCGTTGTTTTTGCTGCCGTTAGTTTTTTAACGCAGGTAAAAATTAATGTGAATCTTGGTTTTAATGTACATGTATTCGCTTTAATAAATGCAGTTATAAATACAATAACTGCGGTACTGTTACTGTCTGCACTCATCGCCGTCAAGAACAGGTATTATTTGTTGCACAAACGAATTATGATAACGGCTTTAATATTATCTGTGCTATTTCTTGTTTCCTACATTACGCATCACTTGCTGGCAGGCGAAGCATATTTCGGCGATGCAAATCATGATGGAGTTTTAAGTGATGCCGAAAAATTAGCAGTCGGTAATACAAGAACCGTTTACCTTATTCTTTTGGCAACGCATATTCTTTTAGCTTCAATCATCCTTCCGTTTATTTTGTTTACTGCTTATCGTGGATTAATTAGTGAATTTGATAAGCACAAAAAACTTGCACGCATTACCTGGCCATTGTGGTTTTATGTGGCGGTTACTGGTCCGGTTATTTATTGGATGATTCATCCTTATTATCGCTAAATTGTTTGTATGTATTTTGAAAATACGCAATCATTTGCTCTGCAACTTGATGAGAAAGATGAGTTAAAAAAGTTCAGAGAAAAATTTTTTATTCCGCAACACAACGGAGAAGATGCAGTTTATTTTCTTGGTAATTCCCTCGGGCTTCAACCAAAAAAACTAAAAGATTATTTGCAGCAACAATTAAATGATTGGGCGCAATTTGGTGTTGAAGGTTATTGGAATGCAAAACATCCATGGATAAATTATCACGATGAATTTAAACAGCCACTTTCAAAAATTGTTGGTTGTTTGCCGGATGAAGTTGTAGTTATGAATCAGCTAACAGTGAACCTTCATTTGCTGATGGCAAGTTTTTATCGACCAACAAAACAACGTTATAAAATTATTTGCGAAGCGAAAGCATTTCCTTCAGACCAATACGCGTTTGAATCGCAGGTTAAGTTGCATGGCTTTAATCCTGGCGAAGCAATCATCGAAGTAAAACCAAGAGAAGGTGAATATGATTTGCGAACGGAAGATATTATTTCAATCATTCAACAACATGCAAACGAAACTGCATTGGTTTTATTTGGCGGAATAAATTATTATTCTGGTCAGTTCTTCAACTTAAAAGAAATTACAGAAGCTGCACATGAAGCTGGTGCTTATGCAGGGTTTGATTTAGCACATGCAGCAGGTAATGTTGAATTGCATTTACATAATTGGAACGTTGATTTTGCTTGCTGGTGTTCTTATAAATATTTGAATTCAGGTCCTGGCGGAATTGCCGGCGCATACATACATGAACGATTTGCAACCGATGCAAATTTTCCGCGACTTGCAGGTTGGTGGGGTTATGATAAGGAAACAAGGTTTCAAATGGAAAAAGGTTTTAAAGCAATACCTACTGCAGAAGGCTGGCAGCTAAGTTGTACGCAGGTTTTACCAATGACGGTTCATAAAGCTGCGCTTGATATTTTTGAAGAAGCAGGCATTGAAAATCTTCATGCAAAAAGAAAAAAACTTACAGCGTATTTGCATTTTGCTTTGAACGATATCAAACAAAAAAATAAAAACGCGTTTGAAATAATTACACCTGCAAATGAAGAGGAGCGAGGTTGCCAGGTTTCAATTTTATTTAATGAAAATGGCAAAGGAATTTTTAATTCACTCACACAAAATGGTGTAATGGCTGATTGGCGGGAACCAAATTGCATTCGCATTGCGCCAGTGCCTTTATATAATAAGTTTGAAGAAGTTTGGAAGTTTGGTAATATAATTCAGAATATTCTTCAGCAATAATCACAACTTCAAAACCTGTTTAAATTTTTTTAGCTCATCAATTTCCTGTGGAGAGATTACTTCATTGTTGTCAAACTTCGATTTAAAAAATAAAACTCTTTTGTGCTGAGGATATTTTGAAAGTATTGTATCGATTAATTCACCGGCAAGGTTGTTTTTTTCAAACATTGGTTTTGTTTCCGGCAATTCAGATTTAAATCTTGTTGGCATTTTTTTTATTAATGCTTCTAATGTTGCAAGTTTTGCACCTTGCAATTTTTCAATCTTACTTGCCTTGCTGTGCAAACCTTCTAACTGTTTTTTACTTAAGCTTCCGCGCTTCTGATATTGCTGATATAAGCTGATGATAAAAGATGAAACAGGGTAAGCAAGAATGCATTCTTCCAGCACTTCATTCACAATATCAATATCTGAATTTTTATTTTGCATTAATTATAAAATTTGAAAGTCGTCTGTCTTCGGCATTTTATCCAAGGCAATCATAAATATTTCAGGCGGCGCAATTATTTTTCGCAGCTGCGTATTCATCCATGCGCCTTCAATGGTAACGATTGCGCAAAGTGTGTTTT
>DASZUY010000357.1:0-2916 GCA_035547495.1 Parafilimonas sp.
CCAATTTCCGGTGTAAAGGTTTCATCGGGCTCATCGCTTTCGCCGCCAACAATCAATAAACGAATATTTTTTATGGAAGCATTTATTTTACTGAGTGAACGAATAACTGTTTCTACACCTTTGCGCGGAACCATTCTTCCTAACTGTAATAAAATAATTTCATCCTGCTTTAATCCAAGTTTTGCTCTTGCAATTTTTTTATCTATCCTGTAAAATTCATTTGGATTAAAACCGCAAGGAACGATAGTGATCTTCGATTTTTCTGCATTATAATAATTGATCAAATCATCTCTGTCTTGTGGACATTCTGCAATTATCACATCGGCATCTTTCACAATCATTCTTTCGATTTCAAAACGTTCAACAGGAAATTTATCCATTTCTTTTTGATGCGCTAATCGTACTAAACCCAATGCATGAAATGTAATTACATACGGAATTCCTGTTTGCTTTTTTATGTTTGATGCAACAAGCCCGCTCATAAAAAAGTTTGCGTGCATCAAATCATAATGCACTTTTTTTTCCTTCATAAAGCAAAGCATGTTGCGTGTAAATTCATCCATATAACACAACAACTTTTCCTTTTCAACAAATTGTTCAGGACCGGCTTTAACGTTTATCACTCTTACATTCGGTAACCAGTTTATCACATCTTCAATATCTGCATTATCTTTTCTTGTAAACACATCAACTATATAACCTTTTGATGCAAGTGCTTTACTAAGTTCAGCAACATATACATTTTGTCCGCCATTATCTACACCGCCTAACGTTGCAAGCGGAGATGCATGTTCACTAATAAATGCAATTCTTTTTTCCAGGTGCATATTCTTGTTTTTTAATCGAATTATGGATTGTCTAAAAATTTTTTCAACAATATCAATTGCTCAAAAAATTATGTTGCTCACTGCGCAGTGATGGTTGCGTTTTGAATCACGGATTTAAAAGTTTCTTTCCAATCTTTAACAAACCGCTGAATGTTGAATCTTGTTTCAGCGGATATTTTTCCTTTGTTACCGATTGTTTCTGCAAGTGCCTTATCACTTAAAAGCAGTTGCATTTTTTCAATTAAATAATCTATATCTGTATGAACAAATCCAGACACTTCATTATCAACAACGGTTACATATTCTGTTGTAGCCAAACCAACAAAAGGCAAGCCTGTCATCATTGATTCAAGCACTGCAAGACCAAGACTTGTGTAACGGATTGGATTGAATAAAAAGCGATACTTGCTTATGAACGCAGGCAATTGCGGATGCAACACTTCACCCAAACCACCATATTCTTTTGTGCCCATTCCAATTAGATCAATTGGAACATGTTTAGCAACCTTTTCAAAAATATCTGCGCCTAATTTTCTTCCGCGCTGGTGTAAATGATTGATAACAACAATTCCTTTTTTTAACTCGCCGGTATATTCAACTGTTGGCGGCGTTACACCATGATCGATCACTTTCACATTTTGTGTTTCATTATTCCACATCAGTTTGTTGAAGTGTGTAACATGCACCACCAACACATCCGGATCGTTGATGATATGCTTTGTATCTGTCGGATGTTTTGCCGGCGGATCATGTTCCAAATAAATGCGTGGTAATTTTCTTTGCGCTTCGTTCAACACATCGTATTGATCTACCAAATAATTTTTATTTGTTTGAAATAAAATACAATCGAAATGCATGTTTCTTATTTCAGCAGCTTCCACTTCAATTACATTATTGCCAAAGGGAAATGTCGAGCCACGTCCGTAATAACCTTCATTTTGTTTTTCATTCACGGGTATATAAATATCATAATCACCTTGCGATAAATAATACAGGTAACTGCCGTGAATATGCCACGTGAATATCTTGAGCCTTTCGGCTTGATTAGAGTATAGATTAACCATTATGTATTTGGGATTACATACTATCACTTTAAAAAATGATGCCAAGTACAGTTCGTTATTTTCCTGACCTATATATATGCAGCGAAATTTTGCAGTTCATTTTTTTGATGTTTAGGTACAACTTTCTACAATGCGCACCAGTCTTGAGTTTCAGCAATGCTTATTAATTAAAACTTTATGTGTTGCTTGAAAGCGTTGATAGCCTTGTGTTATAATTTAAACTACTAATGTGAAATAAAGAAGCGGTTTATTCTTTGATACATTTAGTTTTTCTATTCCCACATACGGGATCAATACATAATCAAAAAAATTTTAGGAGAATTTATGTTTACACTGGGCATTAATGCAGTGTTTCATGATTCATCTGCATGCATTTTACAGGATGGAAAATTATTGGCAGCAGCAGAAGAAGAAAGATTCACACATATCAAACATGGAAAAAGACCAATTCCTTTTTCAGCATACGAATTACCTTTTCATGCAATTGATTATTGTTTAAAGATTGCAGGCATTCACATCAACGATGTTGATCAAATTGCGTATTCATTCAATCCATATAAATTATTAGCTAAGCATGCAATTAGCGATGAAATTAGTTTGCCGTTAAAGCCAAATCAAAGAACAAAAAAAGATTGGGATTCTGAATGGGATCCGTTATTTCTTTCCCTGATTGTAAATGCACCAGGACAATTAGCTGATGGTTATCCGCATCATTTACAGAAACGTTTTGTTGGTGCAACAGCTTCTCCTGAAAAATGGCATTTTGTAGATCATCATATTGCACATGCAGCGAGTGCATTTTATCCTTCGCCATTTGAAAGATCCGCAGTGATGATTTTAGATGGAAGAGGAGAACGTGCAACAAGCAGTTATTATATCGGCGAAAAAAATAAAATGCAAATGATTGGCGAAGTGTGCATGCCGCATTCGCTGGGTTTGTTGTATGAAGATGTGACAACACACTTAGGTTTCTTGCATTCGTCTGATGAATATAAAGTGATGGCATTGGCATCTTATGGCAAGCC
>DASZUY010000358.1:0-2580 GCA_035547495.1 Parafilimonas sp.
AATATGAAGCTGGAAAAATCAAATTATCCTCCTTACGAAAAAAATCTCTTGTTAATCCAAACATTCAAAAGTTAAACCTGCTTAAAATGAAAACGGTAACAGGTATAACAGTAAATGAAATCACCACCAGAAAAGAACGCATAAAACAATTGGTAAAAAAATATGAACCGGTAACAGAATCTATGGAAGGCGCGGCATTGCACTATGTTGGCAGAAGCTTGAACGTGCCGTTTTTGCAAATGCGTGCAGTTTGTAATTATATCGGTGAAAGAGATAAAACAAAATGGATGATAAAAGATTCTTTGCATAATCTCAATAAAACATTAATTAATTACATTGATAAATTATACAAACTCAAGTAATCACTCCTGTTATTTTCCATTAACTATGAACTATAACTAATCATGAAATTAACACTTGCATTTTCTCCTTGCCCAAACGACACGTTTATTTTTGATGCACTCATAAATAAAAAAATCGACACAAGAGATTTTGAATTTGAAGTTTTGCTTGAAGATGTACAAACGCTTAACCAGCTTGCACTACAGAACAAAATCGATGTTTCGAAAATTAGTTATGGCGTGTTGCCTTTGATTACTGATGATTATTTTTTGCTGAACAGCGGCGGCGCTTTGGGCAAAGGTGTCGGTCCTTTATTAATTGCAAAAACAGAATTGCAGGTTGAAGATTTAGCAGATAAAAAAATTGCCATCCCCGGTGAAAATACAACGGCGCACATGCTCTTCACACTTGCATTCCCTAACGCGAAAAATAAAGTGTTTAAAGTGTTTAATGAAATTGAAGATGCTGTTTTGAATGGTGAAGTTGATGCTGGTGTTATCATCCATGAGAACAGGTTTACTTACCAGGATAAAGGTTTAATTAAATTAATCGACTTAGGTGATTATTGGGAAACGCGAACACAATCGCCCATTCCGTTAGGAGGCATTGTTGCAAAAAAAAGTTTGGATATATCAACCATAAAAAAAATTGATTCATTAATTAAAGCAAGCGTTGAATATGCTTATAAAAATAACTACGAAGTATTGAGTGATTATGTAAAACAGCATGCACAGGAAATGAGTGAAGAGGTTATGCGAAAGCATATCGATCTGTATGTAAATAATTTTTCTGTTGATTTAGGGGACCAGGGTAAACAGGCTGTTTTAACGCTGATGGAAGTACATAGCAAAAACTTCACTATAAATAAAATTCTGCAAACACAACATATTTTTATCGACTGAACAAATGGCTCAAAAAAATACACCAGCATTAATGGTAGTTGCTGCTTTCGCAACCGTTTACCTGGTTTGGGGCTCAACCTATTTCTTTATTCAGCAAGCAATTCAACACATACCTGCATTGCTCATGGGCTTTATCCGTTTTACAACAGCCGGATTTTTATTGCTGTTATGGTGCATGATCAAAGGAGAAAATATCTGGCAATGGAATCAAATTAAACATGCTGCAATAGGCGGAATATTGATGTTGTTCGTTGGCAATGGTGCTGTAATATGGGCAGAGCAATCGTTACCGAGTTCATTGGTAGCGGTGCTCGTTTCTGCCGCTCCGCTTTGGTTTGTGTTGCTGGATAAACAAAAATGGAGCGTCAATTTTAAAAGCCGCGAAACTGTTGCAGGTATCGTTATCGGGTTTGCAGGCGTTGTAATGTTGTTTAGCGAAAGCATCGGCACGGCGTTGTCAGCTAATACAAATGCATTCCAAATTATTTCGTTGATACTGCTTATCATTGGTTCTATATGCTGGTCTGGTGGTTCGTTGTATGCAAAGTATAAATCAACCGGTTCAACTACTGTGAATACTGCATGGCAGATGTTTGCAGCCGGAATTGTTTTTTTACCCGGCAGTTTGCTCACGCATGAATTAAGCGGCTTTCACTGGCAAACGGTTACGGTTGGTTCGTGGATGTCTTTGCTTTATCTGATCATATTTGGTTCACTCTTAGCGTACAGCGCTTATGTGTGGTTGCTGCAAGTTAGGCCTGCAACGCAGGTGAGCACTTACGCGTACGTTAATCCTGTTGTTGCCGTGTGGTTAGGTATATTTCTATCGGGGGAAAAATTAAATGTATTGCAGCTCATTGGTCTGGGTATTATTCTATTCAGTGTGTTGCTGATAAACATTTCAAAATATCGCAGGCAACAAAAGCAACAGAGTAAAATTGCGGAAGAAGAAACGCTCGTTGCCTGATTGAATTTTTAGATTGAAATCTTAATCCCTTTTCGTTGAATATATGCATGCCATAAAATCATTGAAGCAACGGTTCTGTATGGTCGCCAGCTTTCTGCAATTGCCAGCATTTCTTCTTTTGTTGTTTTGGGATGAAGTTGCTTTACATGTTTTAAACTATTTACTAAAGCAATATCACCAAGAGGAAATAAATCGCTGCGTTGCAGAGCATGCATTAAATATACATCCACCGTCCAATCACCAATTCCTTTAATTTTTTTAAGTTCTGTTCTTATTTCTTCATCTGTTAATAATGCAAGTTTTTTTAAGTTTAATTTTTTTGAAACGATTGCACTTGCTAATGCTCGTGCATACACAATTTTTTGCCTG
>DASZUY010000359.1:0-7629 GCA_035547495.1 Parafilimonas sp.
ATTACCTGTTCAGCCAGATCACGGCTGTAAATGCCGGCTACAAACAATAAGCTGTCGCCCGGTAAAAAAAACCCTGCAAACAAACCTGTTTCTGCAAAAATGATAAAGAGCAGCAGCCACAAACCACCATATTCAATATAAAACTGGGGATTGATTAAATCGTGCCACTGAAAATCTAAAAAATGCATTCTTTATTATTTAATAAAAGTAATCAATTCAACGCTTTCTTTATTTATCATTCAACGAATGCAATGATAGTTAAAATTATACCATGCAGCTACGTGCATTATGAACTTAATAAATAAACCGCATCAGTGCAAGCGGGGTTAAACAGTTTGAAGTTGACACATACTTTCCAAACCATGCGGTTGCAAAAAGCGTACAGACTGTTTAAAAAACTACAGAAGAAAGATGATTGATATTTAAGCAGGCTACGAAAGAAATTTATATGTTTTAAAAATGGAAGAAAGCTTATGTATGAGTACATCCAGATCGGCAGGCTTTTCAAAATATTCAGCGGCGCCTAATTGCTTCATTTCTGAAATTTTTTCTGAATCGGCAAAGGTTGAATAGAAAACAACCGGTACGTCTTTTAAGTGTTCGATCTTTTTTATTTCGGCAAGACATTCCACGCCATTCATCACAGGCATATTAATATCAACAAAAATTATTTTAGGAAGAAACGATCTGTCCGATTTTAATTTTTCAATAGCCTGCATACTCCTGTTGAGACAAACACATAAGATGGTTGAGTCGATCGCATCCAATGCAAGTTTAAAAATTTCATGATCATCTGTATCATCATCAATTAATAAGCAGCTTACCGTGTTCATGCAGCTAAATTACATCGTTTGTTAATTTTCATGCGGCAAATAAATTGTGAATTCTGACCCTTCCCCGGGTTCGCCATAAGCCGTAATGAACCCTTCATGATTTTCGACAATTTTTTTGCATAACGCCAGGCCGATGCCTGTTCCGGAGAACTCTTCCTTTGTATGTAATCTTTGAAAAATGGAAAAGATCCGGTCTGCATTTTTCGGGTCGAATCCAATTCCATTGTCTCTAAACTTTAATTCAACATATTTGCTGTATGGCTTATTGCCATCAATCAAAATTTTATCTGCAGCAACAGTTGTATAGGATATGTTAATTACAGGCGCTTCCAGCGAAAATTTAAGGGCATTGCTAATAAGGTTTGCAAAAAGCTGGTTCATTTGCAAAGCAATTGCTTTTATGCGCGGCAGGGGATCGCTTATAATAATTGCATTCCTTTCAGCGATCAATAATTCAAAATCATTTTTTACATTTTCCAATACTTCATTCAGATCGACCGGTTTAAATTCTTCCTCTTTTTTTGAAAGCCGGCTATAATCGAGCACGGCGCGAATTAATTCGGTCATTCGCTGTGCCGCATTTTTTATTTTATCAAAATGGCTTTCTGTTGATTTATCACCGGTCCTGTTTTTTTCTATGATCTGTGCATACACCTGTATTTTTCGCAACGGCTCCTGCAGATCGTGGCTCGCCACATAAGCAAATTGCTCAAGATCCCTGTTCGATTTTACCAGTGCGGCATTTGTATTTTTTAACTGTTCCTCGCCTTCCACAATATTTGTTATATCGTGCCCGGTGGTAAAAACAGCGTACACGTTATTATGCGCATCGCGCAGCGGCACAAAGAAATTTTCAAGATAGCGGTTCGTAATGGGTGATCTAAATCTTTCCACATGTACAACATTTCCCTGCAATGCTTTTTTCAGGTGCATTACGAACGGGTTATTTTTCGCATTTGGAAAAACGTCTTCATACTTTTTGCCCAGCACGTTTTCTTTCTTCAAACGATAAAAATTTTCACATGCCTTATTGAATGAAAGTATTCTCGTTTCCTTATCATACACCGCCATTATATCCATGGATGAATCAAGGATCGTTTGTATGAATTCGTTTTGACGCTGCAGTTCCTGGTTACTGGCATTCAGTTGTTGTGTACGTTCTTTTACCTTAAATTCCAGCTCGCGGTTGAATGCAGCGATCTGTGTGTTTTGAATTTGAATTTGTGTAAGCATCTGGTTGAAGGCATCGGTAAGCAAACCCAATTCATCATCACTCATTTTTTCAGCACGTACAGAATAATCAAATTTTTCTGAAACGATCTTTGATTTCTCCGCCAGCTCCAGTATAGGCGCCGAAAAGTTTTTCTGCAGTCTTCTTGTTATATACACCGCGAGTAAAAGTGTGATGCCGCCAAACAACAATGCAATTAATGCGGAGAAGGCAAACCGCCTGTAGTAAGCGGTCATATCGAGGCGCAGGTATAAAGTGCCCAGTCTTACATCCCGCTGTGAAACCGCAATGAATGCCTCCTGATAAAAACCTTTTATTGTATGCGCATCACCCTGCGGCGCAGCCGGAAAGCTTCCTTTAAATGAAGGAACGGAATACGTGGCAAACAGTTTTCCTTTCTTATCATACAAACAGGCCGCTACTATATTTTTCTCTGCTTTTAAGGCGGCTAAAATTTCCTGTGCATCGCCTTCGTTCTCAAACGCGATGGCCGCTGTGCTGTTGGCCGCAATAATGTTTCCTTCGATGATGAGCTGCGTAGAAACCGTATCGCGCACTGTAAAAAATTCGTACACAATATAGGAGGCCGAAACAAACAATACAGCAACGCTGCCGGTTAGTATAACCACGCTCATAAATCTTCGCCGTATGGATGTTTTGCGTGCCTTCATGTTTCCATTACTTTAAGATCGTTGATACACTTAGCAGTTTCGAGCTGATGTTTAATCCTTCTGCTTTTGCCGCGCTGATATTGATCTGTAACCGCAATTTGTTATTCTGCGTTATAAAACCAATTACGCCCCCGGATGCTGCAAAGCCTTTCATATCACTCACCGTTAATACTCCACGGTTATTTAAGGAAGATAGAACAGATCGCAAATCATCATCGTCCGCAATGTTTATAAACAGCAGCCGGCAGTTATTTATTTCGTTTACGCTACGATACCGCACAACCGTTATGGGATGTGTTCCCACTTTTTCGCCCGCCACTGCCTGGTCGATATAAGTTCCAAAAGGATCTGTACCCAAAATGCCAATTATAAACGGATCACTGTTACTGTTAAACGCATCGTCGGGCCATTCAACAAACTGTGTAAAGTTGAAAAGAAACACCGCTTTGATCTTATATTCAGGCAATGGTGATGTTTGCGATTGAAGTAAAGGGATGCATAAAAAAAATAAACGCATCACAACACGCATCACCCGTTGAAGGTAAACGTTATTGTTGTTTCTATTTTTTTTATACCGTTTTCTCATCAATTAAAATAACTCCCTCTTTATTGTTAGCTGTTCCCGGTTCCTGTTTAAAAACGGATAGCCGCTTTTATAAGCCCGTTCATTCCCGGTTGCTCAAGAATAGTTGCATACAAAAATCCATCTGCTGTTCTAAACCCGGGATCGAACCATTTTGTATTAAAAATATTATGCACGTTCAAAGAAACAGTTATCCTGTTATTAAAAAGTTCTCTTGTACTTATCACGCAGTTAGTAAGGAAATATCCCTTTACAGAACCCAGCGGATCTGTGGCCGGTGTGTTGCGTTTACCCACCCAATTACCTGATACCGTTAAAATGAAAAGATCATTGATGTGCGCGGTAAAACCCACATTTCCTTTTACAGCCGCCACCCCGGCAATGCGCCCGGAGTTTCCGTTTTCCAGGTTTTTAAACCAGGTATGCTGATAAGTAAAATTGGCAAAGCCTGAAATGTTTTTTGTGATATCAAAATCAGCTACCGTTTCAAAACCGGTTATTCTGTAAGTTGCGGGATTTTTATTGGGTGTTAAGCCTGCAAGATTAGACAGCACAATAACATGTTTTAAATCATTATGAAAAACATTTGCCTGCAAACGCATGGCCGGTGTTGGCGCATAAATAGCATTTACCTCATACGTTACAAGCTGCTCCTGTTTTAGCTGAAAATTGCTGTCGGGATTTATTTGATGAATCTCTAAATTTGTGGGCGAGCGAAATGCTTTCCCCACCTGCAGCTTAAAAGTAAGTTTTGAACCAGGCTGATTTACGATAGCCAATCTCGGGCTGAACGCATTGCCAAAGTAACTGTTGTTATCATAACGTGCGCCTGCTGTAAAATTTGTTTTACCCAGCAGCTTTGTGTTTACCACATATTGTGCATAGCTGCCGAAGTTATTGCGTATATCAAATTTGCGCGGTAAATAAGTGGAATGAAGATTTAATAAAGTATCTTTTCCGTCCAAAAGATAAACCGTATTATAATCCACCGTTATTCCTCTTTCACCTGCTTCTACATTATCCTGCGTATATTCAATTCCCGCGGAAAGTGTTTGATTCTTCGCTAAAATAAAATTGCCGGTAAGATCGCCCTCTATCCTGTTAGACCATGTGGCAATGGGCAGGCGCAGCAGCTTTCTTCCGTCTAATGTTATATAGATATAAGAATCTTCTGCTATGCCCGTTTCCCTGTAAACAACCCTTGCCAGTATATCTGTTTTTGTGTTGCGCTTATAATCATTTTCAAGAAACCAGGTTTTTAAATATGACTCATCAAGCCCTGAATGTTCGCCACGTATCGGGCTTTGTAAAACGCCCAGTATACCCGAATTGCTATTTCCCTGCGGCGGAAGCCCGAGATAAACCGTCGGACTATTGGAATAAGTGCCCCAACCCATGGGTGTATCATACATGCGAAATCCTAAAGTTGTTTTTGTTTTGCTGCCATAATAACTTAAGGCTGTATTTACAGAATAGGCTTTATCTACATAAGATGCATCATAGTTGGGATCCCGGTTGGTGAATTTTGGCCCGTCTGTGCTGTACAATGTACCCGCCAATGAAAATTCGAACTTTGATTTCTTTATACCCGCTTCGATCTTTTCAAAATTTGTATTAAAGCTGCCATAGCCCGCCTCTGCATGAAAGCCGTTTATGTCCTGTCCTTTTTTTGTAATGATATTTATCACACCGCCAAAAGCATTGGCACCATAGATAGCCGAAACAGGACCCCATATAATTTCGATGCGGTCAACGTTGTGCAAACTATACGCAGGACCTGCCATATCATTGCTGCCTAAAATATTATTCTCCACAATACCATCGATCATCAGCAAGGCACGCAGGTTTTCTGCGCCATACATTCCCCTGAAATAAATTAAGGTGGGTGCATAACCATTCACATGAATCATATCTATCCCGGGCACATCACGTAAAGCATCTTCCAGCTGCTCATACCCTCTTTCTTCAATTTGCTTTGCCGTAATAACGGTTATGGTTGACGGCGCCTCAGCCGTTGTTTGCATCTGCCCCGAAGCGGTCACCACTTTTACATTCATCAATTCTTCGAGTGATAATTTCAGCAGTGATTTTACATCTGCTGTTGAATCGGATTGTGCTTGTAAAAACAAAGGAGAACATAGCAGGAGAAAAACAGGCGTAAATTTTACCCTCATACATTTTGGCGGTTTAACGTATTGGAAAATTGAAACACAAATTTATTACACTTATAAAAAGTAAATGCAATAAGAAAACGGTCATTTATTTTGATTCACTTTAAAGGCAAGGTGCGCCGCTGCGATAATGGTAAGCATCCATTCCCGGTTAAACCAATCAATAAGATGTATGCAGCAACAGGTTTTGCATCCGCACCGCACGTTCTTGTCCACAGCAAAAAGCAATAACAAACTAAAACATCATCTGAGCAACTGTTGCATCACGCTTATATATATCGTCGCGAAAATTGAGTAACCCGTTTTCATCCACCCAGGCGGTGTAATAAGTAATAAATACAGGCACGGGATTTTTTACGCTCACAAATTGCTGGTTACCGCTATCCATTGCTTCTTCTATTTTATCAGGCGTCCATTTTGGCTGATCTCTTAATAAGAACTCCGCCATTTTTTTGGGATCACTTATCCTAATGCAGCCATGACTGTATGCGCGTTTATCATTTTTAAACAAGCCCTTTTCGTTGGTATCGTGCAGGTAAATATTATAGCTGTTCGGAAAAAGAAATTTTACGCGTCCCAGTGCATTCCATTTACCGGGTAACTGGCGAACAACCGGCAAGCCGCCTGAAGTGCCTGTAACTTCCATGTGATTCGATTCGAGATAATTTTTGTTCGCGTTCATCTTCGGCACAATTTCTTTTTGTACAATACTGCGCGGCACATTCCAGTACGGGCTGAAAACTACCGTGCTTACTTGTCCCGTAAACATTACGGTATTGTGTCCTTCCTTCCCCACCACCACATTCATGTCAAATTCTTTCTGTTTGTTGTTAAACACATGCAATGCAAACTCGGGCAGGTTTACCAATATCAATTGCCCGTTTGGTTCATCCGGCATCCAGCGCATACGGTTTAAGTTGATGAGCAGTTGCTGCAATCTTTGCTGTGCCGTAATATTAATATCCTTCAACAGCGATGTTGTCATCACACCATCCTGTGTTAATCCAAGGCGTTGCTGGTAATGTTTTATCCCGCTGCTTAGCGTATCATCAAACGCAGTGGTGGTGTCTCCGGCCGGCATATCACCTGAAATAGTGAGCCTTTTTTTCAACAAAACAATTTCACCTGATGATTTTCCTTTCTTAAAATCTTTTGCATCGCCATTCACCACCGGCCATCCACCGCTTTTTACAATTTGCAAGTAATGGGCAAGCTCCTGTTTAAGCGCTTTATAATTTTCATTTACGTCTTCAAAATATTTATCGTCTTTGTGTTTTTTATTGATAAGTGAATCGGCAACGGTTACTGCATCTTCTTTTACAAAGGGGATAAAACGCTCCATTTCTTTACGCTTTACATAACCTTTATCATATTTGCCGAGTGTGTAATTAATGAAATCAACCGTAAGTGCCAGCTCTGTATTTATGAAAGCACTGTCTGTGGTTGCCTGCACGGTATCAACCTGCGTCAGTGAGTCCATCGTTTGCTTCAGCTTTTTATTTTGTATGGTATCACCACCATAACTTATATAATTGCGCAGGTTCCAAAAGCCAAGCGCCTGTTCTGTTAAGCCATTGGAGGTAAACCATGCAAACTGGTAGTTACGTGTATTATAAAAACTGCGCAGCCGCCGTGCTATTGAATCGGGAATTGCATTTTGCGCAATATAGTTTTCCATGTAAGCACTATCAAAAAAAAGATCGCTGTAAGCATTATTCTTATTGATGCCGTAATTGCGCTTGCTTACTTTTTTGGAAGTTTTTTCAGATGTAACAACAGTGTTGCTTTCACTTTGCTTATTTGTATTATGACAGGAAAATAAAAGACCGCACAATACCAGAAGAACCAGAAATTGTTTACGCATATGATATGGGGATTTTACAAAATATGTGCCGCTCATGAGAACGGGGAAAGATGTGAGCGGTGAGTGGCGGGCAGGAAGCTTTAAGCCGTAAGCTGCAGGCTATAAGCTACGAGCTTTGAGCGGCGAGCTGTGAGCAGAAACCGCCAAATCAGCTGTGAGTTGCGAGCATAAACCGCCAAATCAGCAATCAAAAAATCGCTACATCAGCAATCACCACCATGAACTATCACCTATGAACCATGAACCCTCAGCAATAACCAACGATGAGCCATAAGC
>DASZUY010000360.1:0-9650 GCA_035547495.1 Parafilimonas sp.
TTACGGGCTTCCGTTGAAACTGCCTGATACAGGACTTAAATGGATCAATGATTTCCTGATGGCGTTTTTCTTTTTGTTTGCCGGCATGGAAATTAAGCGTGAATTAACACAGGGTGAACTTTCCAGTTTTAAAAAAGCCATTCTGCCTTTTGGTGCAGCGTTGGGAGGTATGATTGTTCCTGCACTTATTTATAGTGCTTTTAATTTAAACACCCAATTCTCCCATGGCTGGGGAATTCCTACGGCTACAGACATAGCATTTTCTATTGGCATAGCCTCCTTATTTGGAAAGCGTGTGCCCGGCAATTTAAAAATATTTCTGATGGCACTTGCAATTATAGATGACCTTGGCGCCATAGTAGTTATTGCTCTGTTTTACGGGAATGAAATCAACTGGCTTTACTTGCTTATTGCGGCGGTTATTTATGGATTGTTGTGGCTCTGTAACTTCAAAAAAGTTAAACCGGGTATTATACAAATCATTCTTTCATTTGCCTTGTGGTATATGTTCTTTAATGCAGGTATTGAAGGAAGTATTACCGGCGTACTGGTAGCATTTGCCATGCCCGTAAATTCATTACCCAAGCTTGAAATGCCGCTGCAAAAGGCAGTAAACTTTTTTATCCTGCCACTATTTGCCGTTGCTAATACCGCAATCCTTATTCCGCATAATATTATTAACGCTTTACAAAGCCCGATAGGTATTGGAGTGATGTTTGGGTTGGTAATAGGAAAACCGGTTGGTATCTTTCTCTTTAGCAGGATCATGGTTTCCCTTGGTGTGGCTAAGCTGCCTACAAATGCCAATTTTAGGCAGCTATTAGGCACAGGTTCTTTGGCAGGAATAGGTTTTACAATGTCAATATTCACCACATCACTTGCATTTGATGGCGAACAGTATAAAGACGTAGCAAAAATTGCCATTTTAGCAAGCCTAATTTTATCCATGCTAATCAGCTGGATTTATTTTATGCTGTTAGAGAAAAAACAGGAAGCGCCTGTTTTCAAAAAAATCCGTTCTTCCTATTCGCCAAAACTTAGCTTAAGTTAGAATGAGCATACATTTGTACAGGTGTAAACTGAATGGTTATTTAATTTTTGTTCAATGTCAACGGTACTCATTATAGCTTTTATATTGGTAATTATTCTTGCCTGTATTTTTTTAGCATGGCGGGATGATAAGATCGGGAACCTGGAAAAGCGTGTTGAATTTCTCGAGCAAAAAGTAAATAAGAAAATAGTAAGCCGTTTATTTTTTGTTGAATTAAAATCTATCAACAGCGTGCTCGATACATTAAATAATTGCTTTTACCAGATAGACGAAAATGGCGACTACGATATAGATACCGAATACCGGCTGGAAGATGTTAACGATGACTGGTGGGAATCCTTATCGCGGGGTGATCTGGAAATAGTAAATAAAATAAAATAAGATGTATGCTTTTTGACAAGGCCGACTTTTCAATAAAAATTGACATTATTCTTAAATTATAAACATTATAATTTAAAAAATATAATAAATTTTCTATTTTGCAACAACTTTTTGTAGCATTGTATAAATAATATTGATTTTTTTCTATCAGTATCTAAACAACAAGCTATGAAAGCTCTTCCTTTTAAGAATTATGCTCCTTTTATTATTCTGGCTTTGGTAGCATGCGGAACCATTTTTGTTCCAACGCTTCCCACTTTTGATGCAGGCAAATACAATGTTGCAGATATTGCGTGGATTCTCGTTGCCACAGCGCTTGTGTTTTTAATGACACCCGGATTAGCGTTCTTTTATGGCGGGATGGTAAACCGTAAAAATGTTCTTTCCACCATGATGAAAAGTGTTGTTGCTGCCGGTGTGGTCAGTGTTTTATGGATCGTGGTTGGCTACAGCCTGTGTTTTGGTGATTCCATTAACGGGTTTATTGGTAATCCTGCATCGCATTTTATGTTTAAAGGCGTGGCCTCCGGTGAGCCCTGGTCGCTTGCGCCCACCATTCCTCAATCATTATTCTCTATGTTCCAGCTTATGTTTGCTGTAATAACACCTGGGCTCGTTGTTGGCGCCATTGCAGAACGTATGCGGTTTACAGCTTATGTTTTGTTTACTGTATTATTCAGTTTATTGGTATATGCTCCATTAGCACACTGGAGCTGGAACCCGGGCGGATTTTTATTTAAAATGGGTGCGCTTGATTTTGCAGGTGGTACCGTAGTACATATTTCTGCAGGTTGCGCTGCCTTGGCCGGTGCCATTGTACTTAAGCCAAGAAAAATGCATAAACTAAATAAAGAAACTGTTCCCGCAAACATTCCCTATATCTTAATCGGAACCGGGTTATTATGGTTTGGGTGGTTTGGTTTTAATGCAGGTTCTGCTTTAGCCGCCAATTCTCTTTCTGTTTCAGCTTTTGCTACTACCAATACCGCCGCTGCTGCTGCAGGTTTATCATGGATGTTCTTTGACGTTTTAAAAGGTAAAAAACCTTCCGTAACCGGCTTCTGCGTGGGCGCCGTTGTTGGGCTTGTTGCTATAACACCTGCTGCGGGTTATGTAGCCATTCCGCAGAGTATTTTTATTGGCTTTATTGCTGCCATCATTTCTAACATTGCGGTGTACATTAAATCAAAAAGTTCTTTGGATGACACCCTCGATGTTTTCCCCTGTCATGGTATTGGGGGAATGGTGGGCATGTTACTCACCGGCATCTTTGCAACCAAAGCAGTAAACAGTGCTGGCGCAAATGGTCTTGCTTATGGCAATGCCGGTTTTTTTCTTACACAATTAAAAGCAATGTTGTGCGCAGTAGGCTACAGCTTTACTGTTTCTTTTTTGATATTTAAAGTGGTAAACTTTATTGTACCATTACGTGTTAGTGATGTTGAAGAAGAAAAAGGTCTAGATGTTAGTCAGCACGACGAAAAATATATGCATGTTACTATGACGGTTACTGAAGAAGGATTAACAGTGGAAAAAGTTTAACGCTAATTCCTCATTTGGTTTAAAAGGAAGTCATTAATGACTTCCTTTTTTATTATGGTTTAGACTTGTTTTTTCCTTTTATGGTGTATCGCAATTGAAATTGCACGCTACCTGTTGCCTTTGCAGCATTATTTTTTATCCAGCCTTTTGCATGCTGATAATAACCAACACCTATTTGCCACTGACTGATATCATAGAATAAATTCACCTGATAATTCAACATGCTCTTGTTTACGGTTTTAAAGGCAACATCGTTATTATGATAAAAAACCTTTGAAGATGTTGTTGAAAAACCTGTTGAATCAAATGAATTGTTGCTTATCAACTTTCCTTTTCCGCCTAATAACGATTGCAGACCCACACCAGCTTCAACAAAAACATGATTGTGTTTATATACCAATGAGAGTGCTGCATTAACCGTGTGAAGTTGGTTCAGGTAATAAGTTGTATTTAAAACCGTATCGTTATTGGATGTAGAATCTGTAAAAATCTGCGTGTTCTTTATATTACTATTCATATACGGTGAAACATCAATATGCACACCGATATTTTTAGTGAATAAATATTCACCAAACAAACCAGGTACATAACCACCACTTATTTTCTTATCTGCATCCGGGAAATATTGCAACGGCGAAATCTGTAGTCCATAATTAAAACCACCAACATTTTTTTGTTGCTGTTTATTATTGTCGCCTTTCTGTTTTTTCAAAGTCGACTGATTTGTATTGGAATTTGTTTTTGCAATTGATTGTGCAACATCAGCGGTTGGTATTCTTATGGTATGCTGCACATCGTTACTGTCTGTTATTGCAGATTTATTATCAAACCGGCTTATTTCATTTTTATTTTGATCAGGAACTGAAGCATTATTGTTTTCCGTTATTGTATTATCCTGTTTAGTTGCTAAACTCGTTCCGTTTATTTTTTGCTGAGATGACACACGATTCATTTCATGAAGCACAAACTTGCTGCTATCATTTTTTGTTTTTAGCAAATCATGCTGCTTCTTGTTTTCCACATTATCTTTTTTGTTTTCTTTTTCATGCTGACCAACATCATTAACATCATTCTTTTCATTCCATATTTCATGCTGCTGATTATAATTAACAACATCATTGTTTTTAGCTGTATTGCTTTGCTTATTTTCTTGTGTGCTGTTATTATTATTTTGTTTTACTGTATTATTATTGTTGGCTTGCATTGACAATGCACCAACTGAATCATTGTTTACAGAATAATTTTTAAGCGCTTCATTTTTAGTTGCAGTGTCTTTACTTGTGTTGTTATTGTCTCCCATTGAATTATTTAAAACACCGTCCTTATTTAAAGTGTTGCCGTTTTCATTTTTATTTTTTACTGAAATACTGTTTTCATTAGTGTGTTTAACCAATGCATGCTGATGTTTTAAAACAATTACCGTAGTTGTAATTATCACTGCCACTGTTGCCGCAAAAAAATAATGTACAGGCTTAAACCATTTTGTTGTTTTTGGTAGAGGCAGTTCCTTATTCAGCATTGCCTGCATTTGCTCCCAGTCTTTCTTTCGCGGTTTTAAATGCACGCCCTCCAGCAGCTGCTTAATAATTTTATATGGATCGGTTTTTCTCATTTTATTTTATAACCGGTTTGTGTTAATGCATTTCTTATCCGTTGCTTTGCATCATTTAAATACCACCTGCTGTTACCTGCAGATATACCCAGCATCTTCCCTATTTCATCATGCGCATATCCTTCCACTATGAATAAATTAAAAATTGCACGCTGCCGTTTCGGCAAATCATCCATCAGTTCCAAAATGTTTTCAGCGGTGTGTGTATCGTCAATAGTAAAGTCGGCAGTTGCTGCCTCGCTATCCAGGGAAAGAATTTTATTTTCAAATGAACTCAGTTTCATTTTATCGAGACATGTATGCACTGCTATGGTGCGCAGCCATGTAATAAGCGAAGCTTTTGTTGCATCATACAGTGAAATTTTTGTAAACAGTTTTAAAAAAATGTCATTTACTGTTTCCCGCGCCAGCGCTTCTTCCTTCAAATATCTCAAACAAATGCCCGACACGAAACCATAGTATTTTTCGTATAGCACAAACTGCGCTTTCCTGTTATTATTTATA
Source organism: Parafilimonas sp. (assembly GCA_035547495.1). GTDB lineage: Bacteria > Bacteroidota > Bacteroidia > Chitinophagales > Chitinophagaceae > Parafilimonas. The sequence continues at coordinate 5,091 of DASZUY010000360.1, forward strand.
CAGGCTTGTATGAGTTCTTTATCGTTCAGGCTCTAACAGATATTATATAAAAATAGGAAGGCTTCTTTTGCGAAACCTTCCTTATTTGTTTAATGTGCTGATAATTTTACGTAACCGGTTTTTATTATTGTATAGCTGCCATTTGTATTCTTATGATAAGCAAATGCAACCACTGTATAACTGCCCCGTTTGTTTATTTTTATTTTAATGTTTTTACCGTTTGCCTGCATAACAAACCCATTATTATATTGTGAACTATCGTGCGGTGGATACGTAATTGTATCGTGCGGATAATTTGGAACAGTATCATGCGGATAACTACTTGTATCGTATGGCGGAGGATTATAACTGCTGTCGCCCGGCCATTGAGGTATTGTATCATGCGGGTATTGTGTTGTGTCACCCGGCGGATAATAAACAATGGTATCGCCTCCTGGATAACCGGTTGTATCACCGGGATAATAAACCGTTGTATCGGGATAATGAATTGTTGTATCACTTCCGGGATAATAAGGAACGGTATCATAAGGATTCGTAAGTGTATCACTTACCCACCAGCCAATACTGTCTGCAGCTTCAGAATAATCAACGCTTAACCAATCTGCAGCAGTAAAGGTGTTTGCAGAAACGATCATATTACTGCTTGCACCATCAACAGTAATTAGTGAAACATTGTTTGGATTACTAACGCTCCTGTCTTTTGTACAGCAAATTACTGTAACAGCACAGGCAATTATAACAGCAAATATTTTTTTCATACTATGGTTTTACTCTATAGTTATACGGCTGCGTTTTTGCAGATGTTAGAAGCATTGCAACTTCTTTTTTCTAAACTTATGTGGCGCAACAAGTATTTGCCTGAAACAATAACTTTGTTTTATAAACAATATTACCGGCTGCTTATTTTTCCTTTACCAGTAAATGCAGATACAGTTTTGTCATATTGAACCGCATTTTCAATTGAAAAACTATATTGAAAAAATGTGGCTTTTTAAAAGCAGCGGAAAGATGCCGGTTGATGATATGAAACTGGTTGTGCCCAATGGCAATCTTAAACTTACCGTGTCTTATCAAAACGGAATTGTTGCAGCGCTAAACGGAAAAACATTCGCATCAAAAGAACATGATATTACGTTAACCGGCTTCATTGATGTGCCGGTTATTTTAGATGTTGAAGAAGATGTTGCAACAGAAACCATCGGTATTGAATTTACACCGCACGGTGCTTACCGTTTTTTTCATTTCAATCTGAATCATATCCAAAATCAAATTTATTCTTTAACAGATGTGTTGGGAAATACAGGTAAGCAATTGATCGAAAAAATGAACAATATGATATCAACCCAACAAAAAATAATTGCATTGCAACAGTTCTTACTCAAACAACTTTCATTGCAACAGCAAGATTTGATCTTTGATTACTGCATCGAAAAAATAACCGCTTCAAAAGGAAAGATCACCATTAAAGAATTAGAAAAGAAAACAGGTTACAGCAGTCGCTGGCTAAATATAAAATTTATCGAGAAGATTGGTGTCAGTCCTAAAAACCTCGCTTCTATTATTCGCTTCAAACAATATTATGAAGCATTCGTTAACAATACTGATAGCGCGTTCTTCAGGAAAGATTTTTATGAATTGTATTATGATCAATCCCATTTCATAAAAGACTTTAAACGCTTTACCGGCTTACCGCCGACACGGTTTGAAAAACAATTAAACGATTTTGGTAAAAGCTATTACAGCCGGTAGTTCCGATTTTTACAATCTCTGGTTTAAGCTTTTATTTTCTTTTGTGTTGTGATTAAACGCAGTAACATGAAAAACGATTATACCGCAACGATTGAAGTTGCACAATCACCAAAACAAGTTTTCGATGCTATTAACGATGTTACCAATTGGTGGAGCAAAGATTTTGAAGGAAGCAGTTCAAAACTGAATGATGAATTTATTATTAATCATCCCGGTCAGCATTATTCAAAACAAAAATTAATTGAAGTTATACCTAACAAAAAAATCGTTTGGCTGGTTACAGAAAGTAACATGAACTGGTTAAAAAAAAACCAGGCAGAATGGACGAACACAAAAATGATTTTTGATATAAGGACCAATGGTAATAAAACCATTTTGCAGTTTACACATGAAGGTCTTGTCCCGGAAAAAGAATGTTACAATATGTGCAGCAAAGGCTGGGATATTGTTATTAAAGACTGGTTGCAGCATCGCATCACTACAGGCACCGCTTCTGAAGAAATGTCAAAAGCAGCTGAAATAAGAAATCAACATTTTAAAAATCAAAATAAAATGGAAAACAAAAACTATCACACAACCATTACAGTAAACGCTTCTGCAAAAGAAGCCATGCAAAAGATCGGTGAAATAAATGCTTGGTGGAGAAAAGATTTTACCGGCACAGCGAAGAAATTAAATGATCCCTTCACGGTTCCGTTTGGCGATCCGGCTTTTGTAAATTTTACCATCACGGAATTAATACCAAACAAGAAAGTTACATGGAAAGTTACCGATTGTTATTTGCCCTGGTTCAAAGATCAAAAAGAATGGAACAACACCGAAGTTGTTTTTGAATTATCACAGGAGAATAATCAAACCAAAATTGATTTTACGCATGTTGGTCTTGAACCAGAACTTGAATGTTATGCTGTTTGCGAAAAAGGTTGGAATGGACATATAACAAACGGGCTCGCAAATTATATTAATGAAGGAAAAACTATTTAAACCACGCATAGCAAGTTTGATATTAAAAAGAATTGCGTTTAAAAAACGTTATTCACTATGTCGAAATGCTTCTTAATAATTTTTGCTTTTTCGTGTTGAACATATTGCAGAAATGAAGACGCGGCTGGCAAATGATTTTTACCTTTCAGCCATATCAGTCTCCATATTGTTTTTATAGGTAAACCTTTCACGGGTATTATTTTTAAGTTGCCGTTACGCAATTCATTTTTTATTCCAATTAATGGCATGATAGAATAACCAAGCCCCGCAATTACTGCCTGCTTTACTGCTTCGTTTGAAGTAAGCTCTAATTTCTTCTGCGTGTGTAAATGTTTTCTTTCAAGAAAACGTTCCATTGTTTGTCTTGTACCAGAACCGTTTTCGCGAAAAATAAGCGGCAACCCTTCGAACAGTTTTTTTGCGTCTGTCGTTTTACCCGGCTTAGTATTTTTATTGCCTACCAGGTACAATTTATTTTCAATTAACTCCACGCTATTTACAGATAATTTTTCAGGAAGGATAGATACCAATGAAAAATCAACTTCATTTTTCTGCAGGCTTTCAATTACCCTGGATTTATTGGTAACATCCATCACCAGTTCAACCCCAGGATGCTGCTGCATAAATCCTGAAAGAAAATAAGGCATTACATATTTTCCGGTTGAAACAACAGACAATGTAAGCTTACCGGTAAGTTGTCCTTTATAGGCAAGCGTTTTATCGTTGATCGCATGCACTTCATTCAGAATAACCGATGCTGCCCTCGCAATCTCTTCTCCAAACGCTGTTATATACATCTTTCTGCCCACTACTTCTGTAAGCGGAATTTTAAACTGGTCCTGGAAATTTTTCAGCTGAATAGAAACGGCGGGTTGCGTCAGATGCAATTCTTCAGCAGCCCTTGTTACACTTTTTGTTTCAGCAATCTTTAAAAATATCTGTAACTGGTTCAATGTATAATTCATAAATATTTTTTATGGATAACATTACAAACATAAATAAAAAGATATGATGATAAGCGCTGAGCTTTGCAGTCAAATACAAACGACATGACAAAAATTACAGTGGCAAAAGGTGATGGCATCGGACCTGAAATAATGGATGCTACACTAAACATTATTCTTGCAGCAGGCGCAAAAATTGAAATTGAAGAAATAGAAGTAGGAGAAAAAGTGTATCTCGCCGGCAACACTTCCGGCATTGCAAAAGAAGCATGGAATGTTATCAGGCGTAATAAGATCTTTTTGAAAGCGCCCATCACTACACCACAAGGTGGCGGGTATAAAAGCCTCAATGTAACAACAAGAAAATTTCTTGGTTTGTATGCGAATGTAAGACCCTGTAAAAGCCTCTATCCTTTCATCAGCACAAAACATCCGGAAATGGATATTGTGATCATTCGTGAAAATGAAGAAGACTTATATGCGGGCATTGAACACCAGCAAACAGATGAAGTAGTGCAATGCCTGAAACTGATCAGCAGACCCGGTTGTGAAAAAATAGTGCGCTATGCTTTTGAATATGCAAAGCAATACGGAAGAAAAAAAGTTACCTGCTTTACGAAAGATAATATCATGAAACAAACAGACGGATTGTTTCATAAAGTATTTGATGAGATCGCAAAAGAATATCCAACTATTGAACATGAACACTGGATCATTGATATCGGTGCGGCAAAGATGGCTGATACACCCGAAGCTTTTGATGTAATTGTAATGCCGAATTTATATGGCGATGTATTGTCTGATGTTGCAGCGCAGATAACAGGTTCAGTTGGGCTTGCAGGTTCTGCAAATATTGGTGAAACATGCGCCATGTTTGAAGCGA
>DASZUY010000361.1:0-7940 GCA_035547495.1 Parafilimonas sp.
ATCATTTTGTTTGCCGCCAACAAAATTTAGATACAGTTTTAATTTATCATCTTTTGAGCCTGTTGAAAATTGCGCTATCGCACTCTTTGGCATTAATGGCGCACTGCGATAATCTGTAGGATTTGAAATGCCAATCATGAATGCAGATTTTCCACCCAAGCTAACGTCGGCTTTTAAACCTGTATGCGAAAACGGACCATTCGTAAACATATAACTCATGCTGTAGTTGCGGTTGAGATAAGCATCGAGTAATTCATATCCAACATGCGTTGCCCACGAGCCGAATGTAAATTTAATTGCAGAAATGGGCGCATAACTTACATACAATTGCTTTATCGCAAGACTTGTATTTTGATCATTGTATGCAAACTCTTCTGCTCTTCTTCCAAAACCCAAATCAATTGTGGCTGCAACTTTACCGAAGCTATGATCAGCGCGTAAAGAAGCCATGCCCAATTCAAAAGAATTATTTGAATGCGTAAAACTTGTTAAGCTGTTGTATGGATAATCTTTTGGATTATTAAAATCATACCTGTAATAAGCATCAACAGAACCTGTGAATGTTGTTGTTGATTTTTTTGTGGTGTCTTGCGCGAATGTTTCGCTGCATGCAGTTAAAACAATCACAGCAATAAATATCTTTTTCATTTTATATTCTCCGTTTAAAGCGTCTGACTACAATGCCACTAAATCTTTTCAATCCAGTAAATCATTGTTTAGACAATTCATCTAATGCAATATTCAACTTCAACACATTCACTTTAGATGGACCTAGAAAACCTAATAACGGACCATCAGTATGTTCATCAACTAATGCGTTTAATTTGCTTTCATCAATGTGACGAATGGAAGCGATGCGTTTGATTTGAATTTTTGCTGCTGCTGGTGAAAGATCAGGATCTTCACCGCTGCCAGATGCTGTTACTAATTCTGCAGGAATATCTTTTTTATCTATACCAGGATTATGCACTAGAAATGTATCAATTCTATCCTGCACTGTTTTTAAATAATCAGGATTGGTTGGTCCTTTGTTTGAACCGCCTGAACCTCCAGCATTGTAATCAACTGCTGAAGGACGGCTCCAAAAATATTTATCATCAGTAAATTTTTGTCCAACGATTGCATAACCTACAACCTTACCATTTACTTTAACTGTTTCGCCATCGCCATTGCCCGGCGTTAATTTTCCCACGGCTGCAATAAACAGTGGATATATCACTGCAAGCAAAATGATGAGTGCGAGTGTAAGTTTTAATGATGTTGCTAAGTATTTTTTCATACTAAGATTTTATAATGAGTTCGAAAATTATTTTACAAATAATGTGATCAACATATCAAGCAATTTGATCCCGATGAATGGAACGATGATTCCGCCTAAACCATAGATCAATAAATTTCTTCTCAGCAAAGCACTTGCGCCAATGGGTTTATACTGAACACCGCGCAATGCCAGCGGAATAAGCAACGGAATAATAATCGCATTAAAAATTACTGCTGAAAGAATAGCAGTTTGCGGGCTCGTGAGATGCATAATGTTTAATGCATTCAACGAAGGAATCGAAACAATGAACAATGCAGGAATGATGGCGAAATATTTTGCAACATCGTTCGCAATAGAAAATGTTGTGATAGTTCCTCTTGTTATCAAAAGTTGTTTTCCTATTTCAACAATTTCAATCAGCTTTGTTGGGTCGTTATCCAAATCAACCATGTTGCCTGCTTCTTTTGCAGCTTGCGTGCCGCTGTTCATCGCAACACCAACATCGGCTTGAGCCAATGCAGGCGCATCGTTTGTTCCATCACCCATCATCGCAACGAGCTTACCGCCGGCTTGTTCTTTTTTTATGTACGTCATTTTATCTTCCGGCTTCGCTTCTGCAATAAAATCATCAACGCCCGCTTTTTCAGCAATGTATTTTGCAGTGAGCGGATTATCGCCTGTAACCATCACCGTCTTCACACCCATTTTACGTAAGCGTTCAAAACGTTCCTGGATGCCGGGTTTAATAATATCCTGTAATTCTATTACGCCTGTAGCTTCATCATTATAACTCAACACAAGCGGCGTTCCGCCGTTGGCAGCTATTTCTTTTGTTTTGTTGATGATGAAAGGAGAAACTTTATTACCCGCATGTTCAACACGATTTTTTATGGCATCGAATGCGCCTTTGCGAATATGAATGCCATCCATGTCAATGCCGCTGCTTCTTGTTTCTGCAGTGAACTCAACAAAATGCGCTTCATGTTTTTCAATTACAGGTTTTGAAAAACCTTTTGTCTCTGCAAGCTCGATGATCGATTTTCCTTCGGGCGTTTCATCAGCCAGTGAAGCAAGCATACATGCTTCAATAAATTTTTTTTCTGTTTGAATTCCATCAGCCCAAAAATTTGTTGCTTTACGATTACCGATAGTTATTGTTCCCGTTTTATCGAGTAATAATGTATCAACATCACCTGCAGTTTCAACAGCCTTGCCACTTTTTGTAATAACGTTTGCACGTAATGCTCGGTCCATTCCAGCAATGCCGATTGCACTTAACAAACCACCAATCGTAGTTGGAATCAAACAAACAAACAAAGAAATATATGCTGCAATGTTGATGCTTGTTTGCGCATAATCTGCATAAGGTTTAAGTGTTACACAAACAATAATAAATATCAATGTAAAGCTTGCGAGCAAAATTGTTAATGCAATTTCATTCGGAGTTTTTTGGCGTGATGCACCTTCTACTAATGCGATCATTTTATCTAAGAAACTTTCACCTGGCGCCGTTGTAACACGCACTTTAATTCTGTCGCTTAAAACTTTTGTGCCACCAGTTACAGATGATTTATCACCACCCGATTCACGAATTACAGGTGCGCTTTCGCCGGTGATAGCACTTTCATCAATCGTTGCAATGCCTTCAATAATTTCACCATCCATCGGAATGATATCGCCGGCTTCACAAAGAAATACATCGCCTTTTTTAAGTTGAGATGAAGGAACCACCTTCACTTCATTCATAAAAATTTCTCCCACCAATTCAATCTTTTTTGCCGGCGTTTCTTCTCTTGTTTTGCGTAAACTTTCTGCCTGCGCTTTGCCTCTTGCTTCTGCAATCGCTTCAGCAAAATTTGCAAACAGAACCGTTATAAAAAGTATTGCTGTGATTGCGATATTATATGCTAAAGTGCCTTGTGAAGTTTCGCCCATTGCAACCCAAACACATACACCCATCATTACGGCTGTTCCGATTTCAACGGTAAACATTACAGGATTGCGAACCATGTAACGCGGACTTAATTTTATAAACGATTGCTTGAAAGCTTCGCTTATGAGTGAAGGCTCTAATAATTTATTTGAATTTTGTTTTGACATAACTGTAATTTTTAGCTATTAGCTGTTAGCCATTGGCTAATATTTTTAATGATGCATACTGAAATATTCGGCAATTGGACCCAATGCCAATGGTGGAAAATAAGACAGTGCTGTTACGATAACGATCACCGCAATCGTCATCACACCAAACGTTGCAGAATCAGTTTTTAATGTACCAGCTGATTCGGGAATAAATTTCTTGTTTGCAAGAAGACCACCTATTGCAAGCGGACCAATGATTGGCAAATACCTTCCAAGTATCAACACAAAACCCGTTGTAACATTCCACCAAACATTATTATCACCCAAACCTTCAAAGCCGCTGCCATTGTTTGCATTTGCCGAAGTATATTCATACAACATTTCAGAGAAGCCATGATAGCTTGGATTATTCAGCCATGAAGAAGGTTTTACTGTCCACGCAACATCAGGATGATGTACCAACATGTAAGCTGCGAATGCAGTCCCAACCTTAATAAGAAATGCTGACAGTAATGTTACGATCGCCGCGATCTTTACTTCACGCGCTTCTACTTTATGACCTAAAAATTCAGGCGTTCGTCCAACCATCAAACCCGAAATAAATACCGCAATGATGATAAAAATGAAATAGTTTAATAAGCCCACACCAACGCCGCCATATAATGCATTTATCATCATATCAATCAACACAACACCACCTGATAATGGCATTAAACTGTCATGCATGCCATTCACAGAACCATTCGATGTTGATGTTGTAACTACGCTCCAATATGCAGTGGCAGCAGAGCCGAGCCGTATTTCTTTCCCTTCCATTGCACCAATATTTTGCGCAATGCCCATTCGCGATATTTCAGGATTACCTTTTGTTTCGAAATAAACATTGTTGACAACAAACAACACGAAGAAGAATGTCATTACACCAAATATTACCCACGCTAATTTTTTTCTCTTGATATAATATCCGAGCGCAAAAATTAATGCGATGGAGATGAATGGAATTGCCCATGCTTCTATGGTATTTGTAAGATAATTTGGATTTTCAAACGGAACAGAAGAGTTCGCGCCAAAATAACCGCCGCCATTTGTACCTAATTGTTTGATTGCAATAACACCTGCAGCAGGACCTCTTGAAACTTGCTGCGTATCGCCCTGCAATGTTGTAATGGTGTCTTTGCCTTTAAAGCTTGTTGGTGTTCCGTTGAATGCAAGAACAATGGCAACAACAATTGATAAAGGCAACAAAATTCTTGTGATTGATTTTATAAAAATGTCCCAGAAGTTGCCAAGGTTGTTTGTTGTTTTTGCTTTCAATCCATTGAACAATGCAATTAAACAAGCAATGCCTGTTGCAGCACTTACAAACTGTAAAAAGCCAACGACAAATAATTGTGTGAGATAGGTAAGCCCGCTTTCACCTGAATAATGTTGCAGGTTACAGTTCACTAAAAAACTGATATCTGTGTTGAAAGCAAGGTCTGGTGTTTGATCAGGATTGCCATCCGGATTTAAAGGCAAGTGACTTTGAAAAATAAGTAATAAAAAAGCATACACAAACCAAACAAGATTGATGGTGAGCATTGCTTTTAAAAACTCTTTCCAGTTCATACTTTGCTTTGGATCGATGCCGCTGATACGATAAATAAAACGTTCAAGCGGAGACATAAAATCCAACAGCGTTCTTTCACCGTTGAATACTTTTGAAATATATTTTCCAAAAGGTATTGCCAGTAAAACTGTGATTAAAAATGTAAATATTACACCGATGATTTCTGTGTTCATAATTGTGAGTTGTAAGCGGTGAGTTGTGAGTGTTCAGGTGAGCTATAGCCGTTGGGCACTCACCATTCACCATTAAAATTTTTCCGGTTTAACCAATACATAACAGAGGTAAATGAATACCACAACTGAAATGATTAAAAGAATGTTGTTTACCATAGCTTAGAATTTTTCGAAGTATTCAATTGATTTAAAGAATAAATAAAAGCAGACCAGTCCTGCAAGAATTAAAATAACTGTGAGCATATTTCTTTTTTAATTGTTTATTAATGCAACAAAAATTTTAGCTTGAATAATACTATTATTACCAACGCCAAAGCGATAATCCATACCAATACAATTAGTGCTATATTTTTTATGGTCCTTTTATTAACCATTTTTCAAACTTCAATTCCTAAATATTAAGAAAGTATGATGGACGTTTGTTGCCTGGCTGATTTTCATCATACATTTTTCACAATTACAAGTATCAACATTATAAAGCTCAATACAAGCATCATGTTAAAGGCAATTGCTAACGGAAGTTTTGTATAAAGTTTTATCAGCTTAAGCCGCTTCGATATTTCAGTTTTCATAATCATTATTTATTAAAAAAATTATGAACGATGTAAGCCAGCGCAGTTAACAATAATCCTACTCCGGTTACGATAAGAAAGTCTTTTAAACGTGGTTCATAAATTTTCATGACAGAGAATTGCCAAAAGGAATGCCTTTCTAAATAAGTAAAGTCCGAGCTTACTGAAACAGCTGCTGTATAAGGGTTTGCGCTGAAGTATAGTTAAGAAGTAAATTTTTCTGGAACAAAAAACCCTTTCAAAATGAAAGGGTGGTTTTTCAAAATGAAATGCTTATCAACTTTCTTTTTTATCCTTTATCATCTGCAATAATTGCAAGCCCATTAAACCGCTTAAACTTCCATCACTGGCGCCATCACCACTTACAATTAAGTCAGGAATAATCTTGATGTTGCCTTTACCTATTTCTTCAGTGATCTTGAATTTAGTGAAGTTATCGCCGCCCATTGCTTTCACCTGTAACTCGTAAGCTTCAGCAGTTGATTTACCAACCGCCATAATTTTTTCTGCTTCTGCCAAACCTGTTTTTGAGATACGTTCAGCATCTGCTTCAGCATTTAATTTTGTTGCTTCAGCTTGCGCACCGGCTCTTGCACGTGTTGCTTCTGCTTCAGCCTGTGCACGCATTTTTGTAGCAGTGGCTTCGGCTTCAACATTTAACTTAACACTCTTTGCATCACCTTCACTTTTTTTAACGGCAGCATCAGCTGTGCGCTGAGCGATCTCAACACTTTGTTGCGCCTTTACAATTTCTTTCTGCATGTCTGCAATTGCAGTTTCTTTTTCTACGCCCTGTCTTTGTTCCTGTGCGATCTTTTGTGTCTGATATGTTTTCTGTTGTTCTTCTGCAAGTTTTCTATCTGTCAAAGTTTTCATTAATGCTTCAGGCGGAACAATATCGCCAATCAAGGTATCAACAGCATTCACATTATATTCATCCAACACAGCCTTAATGTGTGAACGTGCACTTTCTTGTCTTTCTTTACGTGTAATTAAAAATGATATTACGTCACTATCCTGTGCGCTATTACGAAAATAATTTCCTATAGTTGGTTCAAGCACTTGCGATACAAGATTCGTCATGCTGCCAAACCGTGCAATAACTTTTGGTGCTTCGTTCGCAGGTATATGAATGATCTGCGCAACATCAAGATTAAAAGGGAAACCATCTTTACTGCGCACTGTAATGGTACAAAGATTTTTATCTAACTGATGTGCTTCACTTCTTGCATTTGCCCAGTTTAAAACAAGATTTGTTGTTGGCACCAATTCAACTTTCATTGTGTATTTGTTGATAGGATATTTGCCCGGACCAAGCGGTTCCATCCATACACCACGAAAACCTTTTTCAACAATGTTACCATGTTTAAAATTTTCACCGGTTAAGTCTCTGCCATCTTCGCCAATGTATGAAATAACTACACCAACGTGACCAATTGGAACTTCCGTCATTGGTATTTCTTCAATTTGAATTGCCCATGGATTGATATAATAGCTGCCTGCAAGAATTATTTGCGGTTGCAAACCGCGGTTACCACCATTTTGTAAAAAGGTATCAATGTCCTGGAAGTTGTTGTGACCTTCAATAAACTTACCCGCAATTTGACCAGCGATGATTGGCGCACCATCTAACATTGTTACAATACCTAACATGCTTTCGTGAATAATACTCATGTCGGCAATTGTAACAGTAAAAGCATATGTGTTGATGCGATATGTACCCGGCGTAAGCATGTGTGTTTGACGACCTTTTTGTCCGCCGTTATTTAAAAAAGATTCCGCATCCTGAAAGTTGTCGCAATCAACTTTGCGCGCAAGAATATTACCTGTTGGCAACTCTTTGCCATCATTACTTAATACAAGTCCGATCTTGCCTTCAGGAATTACCGTGAACGGCTGCATTTGCACAATAAATTGCCACGGCCACATTTTCCAATATAAGCCCGGCGCTAATGTTTTGGCTTGAAAACCCGCCTCACCTTTTGTTGCAATTATGCGACCATCGGGCAACCCACGGTTGACGCCAACTAACACAAATTTTTTTGTTACAAGACCAATTCTGTTTTCAGGAACGATAACCATTCCGCAAAAAACACGAAGAATAAATTTGTAAAAAAGTGGAAAGATTAAAACGAGAAGGATCCACCAATAATTGATTATAAATGCATGAATGTTCATATAGTTTCAGTTTATGATTTTATAAAATTTTGATTTGATTTTTTAATAGCTAAAGCCTGAAATAA
>DASZUY010000362.1:0-16661 GCA_035547495.1 Parafilimonas sp.
TATATCTTTAGTTAAATCAAATTGACTTGCTTCATTAGTGAAAATTTGCGGATATATTTTTTCTTTGAATGAAATACCGTACTGACTTCTTAATTTTCTTAGCGCTTCGATTCCGCCTTTTGCTTCTTCTGCAAGTCTCAAAATTTCATGATTAATTATTAATTTTTCATCCTTCATTTGCTTCACGCAAATATCATCAGCATGTTCTCCCAATAAATGATAAACTTCTTCTGTGATAAACGGCATGAACGGGTGCAACAATTGCATCAGCTCTTCAAAAAATAAAACTGTTTTGCTATAAACTTCCGTATCTATCGGTTGCTCAAATCCGGGTTTGATCCACTCTAAATACCAGCTGCAGAAATCATCCCATATCAAAGAATAAATTGTTTTTAAAGCTTCACTTAGTTTAAACTGATCATACAATTTTTCTATTTCAAGTTTAGCTTCATGCAACCTGTTTTCAAACCATAGTGTAGCAAAGTTGCTTTCAGTTTTTAGCGTTGAGTTTTCAGCTTTTCTTTCTTCCCACATCTTCACCAGCTTCATTGCATTCCAAATTTTGTTGATGAAAAAGCTGCCTTGTTTTAAAGTGCTTTCTTCTTTTACATCAAACAAAAGATCATTGCCGGCAGGCGAAGAAATGATTGTTCCAAAGCGAACTGCATCGGCGCCATATTTATCAATCAATGCAAGCAAGTCGGGTGAGTTACCCAAACTCTTGCTCATCTTTCTGCCCAATTCATCGCGCACAATTCCGGTGAAATAAACATTGCTGAAAGGCTTTTCATGCTTGTATTCAAAACCACTCATGATCATTCTCGCAACCCAGAAAAAAATTATTTCAGGTGCTGTTACCAACGTTTGCGTTGGATAATAATAATTGATATCATCATTGTTTGGATTTGAAATGCCTTCAAAAACTTCTATTGGCCAAAGCCATGATGAAAACCATGTGTCGAGTACATCTTCATCCTGTTTGAATTTCGGATTTCCGGTTTCGGATTTCGGATTTTTTTCCTGCCACTTTTCAATTACTTCGGCTTCGTTATTTGCCACATAAACATTTCCATCTTCATCATACCATGCAGGAATTCTTTGTCCCCACCATAACTGGCGGCTAATACACCAGTCTTTAATATTTTCCATCCAGTGTTTATATGTGTTCACATATTTCTGCGGAAAAAATTTTATCGATTCTTCAACTACAGCTTTTAATGCAGGCTCACTTAATTTTTTCATGCTCACCCACCATTGCAAACTTAATCGCGGTTCAACCACAGCATCACTGCGTTCACTAAAACCAATTTGATTTTTATAATCTTCGATCTTTACAATATGATTTGCTTCTTCTAATGCTGCCACAATCTTTTTGCGCGCTTCAAATCTGTCTTCACCAATAAATAATTGCGCAGCTTCGCTCAGCGTGCCGTCATCATTCAAAATATTTATAACATCGAGGTTATATTTTTTTCCGATGTTATAATCGTTCATGTCATGCGCCGGTGTAATTTTTAAAGCACCTGTTCCAAAATCCATTTCAACATAATCATCTGCAATAATTGGGATGCGGCGATTGATCAATGGCACCAAAGCAGTTTTGCCAATAAAATTTTTATAACGTTCATCTTTAGGATTAACTGCAATTGCAGTGTCGCCCAAAATTGTTTCAGGACGAACTGTTGCAATCGTAATGCCCCCAAACCCTAAAGGGGTGAAATCATTCAAACCAACATTCTTTTCATCTAAGACTGTGTATCGAACATAATATAACTTACTGTTTACTTCTTTATAAATTACTTCTTCATCACTCAACGCAGTTTTTGCTTTTACATCCCAGTGTATCATGCGTTCGCCACGATAGATCCATCCTTTGTTATATAGATCAACAAAAACTTTAGTTACACTTTTAGAATAATGATCATCCATTGTAAAAGTGGTACGATCCCAATCTGCACTGCAGCCTAATTTTTTTAACTGCTCTAAAATTATTCCGCCATATTTTTCTTTCCATTCCCACGCATATTGTAAAAATTTTTCGCGGCTTAAAGATGATTTTGTAATTCCTCTTTCGCGCAGCATTTGTACAACCTTTGCTTCCGTTGCGATAGATGCATGATCTGTTCCCGGAACCCAGCACGTATTTTTTCCATGCATGCGCGCATGCCGAATCAGAATATCCTGTATCGTATTATTTAAAGCATGACCCATGTGCAACACACCGGTAACATTTGGTGGCGGCATAACCACAGTATATTTTTCCTGGTTATTATTTGGCTCGCTTTTGAAATATTTTTTTGCAAGCCAATGTGCATACCATTTTGTTTCTGCTTCTTTATGATTAAAATTTTTTGTTATCTCCATTGATCTTTACGCTATAAGAGCCGGCAAAAATAACTTATCTACGCTATAATTTTTTAGTTGCCGAATACACTTATATTTCATTTTTCGTTCTTAATTATAAATTTTTATTTTGTAAGATGTATGCAATCGTCGATATCGAAACAACGGGCAGTCATCCTGATAAAAATGGAATCACTGAAATTGCGATTGTTTTACATAACGGAAAAGAAATTGAAGGACGTTACGAAACACTCATCAATCCGCATATTCAAATTCCAAAATACATTTCTTTTTTAACGGGCATTAGCAATGAAATTGTTGCAACCGCGCCGGATTTTTCAGAAGTTGCACCGCAGATTTATAATTTATTGCATAACCGCATTTTTATTGCGCATAATGTAAACTTCGATTATAGTTTTATTCGCTATCATTTAATGGAGTGTGGTTATTACTGGTTGCCAAAAAAATTATGCACGCTAAAACTTAGCCGCAAAGCTTTTCCCGGTTTGCCGAAATATGGTTTGGGTCATTTGTGTAAAGAATTTGAAATTCCTGTTCAAAACCGGCATCGCGCCGGCGGTGATGCAGATGCAACCGCTATTCTTTTTCAAAAGATTTTGATTGAAGGTGGAGAAAAGATGATAAAGGATTTTTTGAAAAAAGAAAACCATGAACAGATATTACCACCCAATCTTGCAAAAGAAAATATTGACCAGTTGCCTTATTTGCCCGGCGTTTATTATTTCCACAACGAAAAAGGAAAAATAATTTATGTAGGTAAAGCAAAGTGCTTAAAGAAAAGAGTGCTGAGTCATTTTACGGGTTTGAATACAACAAAAAAGCGACAGGATTTTTTGCGCAATATTTATTCTATAACATTTACCGAATGCCCTACCGAATTCACTGCTTTTATTTTAGAAAGTATTGAAATAAAAAAATATTGGCCCGAATATAATTTCAGTCAAAAAAAATTAGATCAGTTCTATGGAATTTATTTGTTTGAAGATTCGGCAGGCTTTAAACGTTTGGCAATTGATAAAAAGCGAAAGCACCTGGAACCCGTAGCCAGCTTTAGTTTGCTGATAGATGCACACAGAACTCTATGGACGTTGGTGAAGGAATTTAATTTACATCCTGCATTATGTTTTCTGGAAAAACAATCCTTCATTCCAAAAAATATTAAACCCGAATTGTATAATATGAATGTGTTGAATGCAGTTGCCTTCATGCAAAAAAATCTTGGAACTTTTGCTATTGTAGAGCCGCCGGTAACAGGCAATCAAAAAAGTTGTGTGCTGATTGAGAATGGAAAATTTTACGGCATGGGTTTATTGCCAGATGATCATTCAAACTATGAAACGATCTATCTAAAAAATTTCATGACGGAATACCCGGAAAATGAAATGATAAGAACATTGGTGAAGACATATATTCAGCGAAACGGAATGAATGTTGTACCGCTATCATAAAAAATATGCTGAGAAAAAAATATTGTTTGTAAAAATTATTTTTATCTTTTTGCCATAAAAAAAAGCCGTATGATAAAATTCAATGACATTAAAATGGGCGATTACCTGATGGGCGAATTTGAAGGAAAGATGTGGCAGGGTGAAGTAATTAACCTTAACGGAGATGAAAAACAAGTTTGCCTTGCAACAGATGTACAGGATTTCTGGTTTGAAACCGAAGACCTTTATCCGATTCCGCTGAGCGATGAAGCAATGAAAAACCTGAAGTTTACAAGAGAAGATATGCCCGACGGTTCTGTGAAGTATAAAAAAGAATCTTTTCGCATGCTTATACCAAAGCCCGATGATTTTACACATATGGATATTTGGTACAGAGATGACAAGCGTTTAAATCCGCAAATACAATATGTACATCAATTGCAAAATCATTATTTGCAAATGACGAAAGTGCATTTAACTGACGCGCTTAATTAATGTTCTTATTAATTTATTTTATAAAATGCGATTGAATGTACTCACCTTCATTTGATCGCATTACTTTTTATAAATTGTTATCATTTGCCAAAAACACTGCTTCAGTTATTTGAAACACTTCCAGAAAATGAAAGAATTATTACAGATGTGCTAAGGCAAATAATTCTTTATAACCTGCCATCATACTGCAAAGAAAAAATTTCTTATGGTGTGCCTTATTTCTATGGCAATAAAGGTATTTGCATTGTTTGGCCGGCAACGGTGCCGCGTGGCGGAATTAAACATGGTGTACTGCTTGGTTTTGGGTATGGAAATAAATTAAAAGATGCAGACCATTATCTTGTGCATGGCACTAACAAGCAAATCTTTTATAAAATATATCATCAGCCTGAAGAAATAGATGAAGCTGCAATAACAAAACTTTTATGCGAAGCCGCAGAAGTTGATTTGCAATTTTCAAAAACGAAACTCTAATACCGCTTGTTAAGCTTTTACAACTTTGCTTTTCGCCATGTGCTTTTAACAATTTTATTCTTAGGTTTGATTTTACCTTCACGCGTTTATAATTCCACCGCATGAATAGACTTTTATTGGTAATTAATATTGTTTTACTGGTTGCAGTAGCTTACTTGTACTACGCATTTTATTCCAAGCCCACATCTCCCCAGATCGTAAAGAAAACTTCAGACACTTCGCTTACTCATATCAAGCTTGCCTATTTTGATATGGATACGCTTGAAAAATATTATGCCTATGCAAAAGAAACCCGCGATTATTTAAGCAGCAGGAAAGATGGAATGGATGCTAAGTTAGATAAGATTAAAAGTGATTATACCAGTAAAGTAAATGATTATCAGAAACGCGGCGCCAGCATGAGCCAGACGGAACAAACACAAATGCAGGAAGATCTTGCACGTTTGCAAAACACATACGATCAGCAATACCAAAGTTTAAACCAGCAGTTCCAGGGAGAATACATGCAAAAAATGCTTGACCTTAAAAATAAGATCCAGGATTTTTTAAAAACATACAGCACTCAAAAAGGTTTTGCGTATGTGTTTGCAACAAGCAGTGATGATAATGTGATCTATTTTAAAGATTCGCTGAGAGATATTACAAACGATATTGTTGCCAAACTAAACGAAGACTTTAAAAACTCAAAGAAAAAATAAGCGTCTTATAAATTTCATTTTTATATTGCTATCTTCAAATCCCGTTCAGCGGGATTTTTTATATATATGAGTGAAACGCAAACACACTTTAAGCCAACACTTGGTTTAATAGATGCCACAATGATTGTTGCCGGCAGCATGATTGGCTCAGGTATTTTTATTGTAAGTGCAGATATTATGCGCAACGTTGGCAGTGCAGGCTGGTTAATTGTTGTATGGTTGATAACAGGTTTTATGACGATTACTGCGGCTGTAAGTTATGGCGAGTTAAGCAGTATGTATCCAAAAGCCGGCGGGCAATATGTTTATTTAAAAGAGGCCTTTAATCCGCTTGCTGGTTTTTTGTACGGATGGAGTTTGTTCGCCGTAATTCAAACAGCAACCATTGCAGCAGTAGGTGTTGCGTTTAGTAAATTTGCTGCCTATCTAATTCCATCAGTAAGTGAAAATCATATTTTATTTACGCTTGGATTTTTAAAAATTTCCGCAGCACAAATTGTTGCTATTCTTCTCATAATTTTTCTTACGTATACAAACACAAAAGGAATTAAAGGCGGCAAGATCATACAAACAACATTTACATCTGCAAAACTTATTTCTTTATTGGGTTTAACATTATTTGGATTTTTATTGGTGAAACAAAACTTCTGGCATCAAAACTGGCTAACAGGTTTTACTGCTGCGCAGGATAAAGGTGTGATGGATACAACAGGCACATTAACTGCTTCGCATTGGCAGCCGATAAGCTTTGGTGTTTTAATAGGAGCAATCGCTGTTTCAATGGTGGGCTCTATTTTTAGCAGCGATGCCTGGAACAATGTAACATTTATCGCAGGCGAAATAAAAAATCCGCAACGCAATATTGGCTTGAGTTTATTTTTAGGAACATTGATCGTTACAATAATTTATGTTTCAGCAAATCTTATGTATTTATATGTTTTGCCGATAAACAATATTGCATTTGCACAAAACGACCGTGTAGCAATTGCTGCTGCAAATAACATTTTTGGAAGCGCCGGAACAATTGTAATTGCAGTAATGATTATGGTTTCAACATTTGGTTGTAATAATGGCTTGATATTATCCGCAGCACGCGTTTACTACACAATGGCAAACGATGGTTTATTTTTTAAGAAAACAGGAACGCTGAATAAATTCGCTGTACCTGGTTTTGCATTATGGATTCAATGCATTGTTGCATGCGCACTTTGTTTAAGCGGCAAATACGGAGACTTGCTCACAATGATCTCTTTTGTTGTAGTAATATTTTATGTGCTTACTTTAATTGGCATTTTTGTTTTACGCAAAAAACGCCCTGATATTCCGCGGCCTTACAAAGCATTTGGTTATCCTGTTCTGCCTGCTATCTATATCATTTTAGCAATTGCGTTTTGTATTGGTTTGGTTTATACTTCGCCAACTTATTCACTTTGGGGTTTGGGAATTGCGATGATTGGCATTCCTTTATATTTTCTTGCTATCAATGCAAAAAAATAATTTAAACCTCGCAGTTTTTAAAAGTTAAGCTGCCAGGTTTGATATTTGTAAAATGAATTTCGAAAATCTTTTTGCTGACTTTTCTTCTCTGCATGTTGCTGTTATTGGCGATGTAATGCTCGATACATATTGGTGGGGAAATGTTGAACGCATTTCGCCTGAAGCGCCCGTGCCTGTTGTTGCCATGCAACATCGTGAGCAAAGAATTGGCGGCGCAGGCAATGTTGCATTAAATACAGTTTCACTCGGTGCACAAACAACTTTATTTACAATAACAGGAAATGACGATGATGCAAAAACCCTAAGCAACCTTTTACAACAACACAACATCAACACAAAATATATTGTACAAAGCGATAAAAGAATTACTACAAATAAAATTCGCGTGATGAGCCGCAACCAGCAAATGCTGCGGCTTGATTCAGAGATTACCAATGATATTTTAAGTAACGATGAAACGCAATTACTTAATAATTTTTCATCTTATATTAAAACTGCTAAACCTGCTGTTGTAATTTTTGAAGATTATAATAAAGGTGTACTTACTCCAACGCTTATTCAATCAATAATAAAAATTTGTAAGGACAATAATATTATTACTGCCGTAGATCCAAAGCGAAAAAACTTTTTTGAATATAAGAACGTTGACATTTTTAAACCGAATTTAAAAGAAGTAAAAGATGGTTTAAATATTTTGATAGATGATGTTTCAAATGAAGTGCTTGAAACCATTCACCAGGAATTACACAATCTTCTTCATCACAAGGTTTCTTTGATTACGCTTTCTGAAAAAGGCATTTTTATTCATGATGAAAATACTTCAAAAATAATTCCTGCACATGTGCGCAATATTGCAGATGTAAGTGGCGCAGGCGATACAGTTATTGCCGTTGCATCGCTTGTTTATGCAGCTACAAAAGATATTTTGCTAACTGCAGAAATTGCTAATCTTGCAGGCGGAATTGTTTGCGAAGAAGTTGGAACAGTTGCTATCACAAAAGAAAAATTATTGAATGAATGCAAGGAATTAGTTGCAAATAATTCTGAAAGCTTTCAATCTATTCATTAAAAATTATTATGCAGAAATTTACGTTGGCAATACATGGCGGTGCCGGAACAATTTTGAAAGAAGACATGACGCCGGAACTTGAAAAAGCTTATGTTTTAGGCTTGCAGGTTGCATTAGATGCGGGCTTTGCCGTGCTGGAAGAAGGCGGCACAAGTGTAAATGCGGTGAAGGCTGCAATAGTTGTTTTAGAAGATAATCTTTTGTTTAATGCAGGCAGAGGTTCTGTGTTTACAAAAAAAGGTGTGCAGGAAATGGATGCTGCAATAATGGATGGAATTGATCTTGCAGCAGGTGCTGTTTCAGGTGTGCGCAATGTGCGTAACCCGATTGAATTGGCAACAGAAGTTATGCGCAACAGCAATCATGTTTTTTTAAGTGGTAAGGGCGCAAACGATTTTGCTATTAAGCAAGGCATCAAGCTTGAGCCTGATGAATATTTTTTCTCACAGTTTAGATATGATCAATGGAAAGCAATTCGTGATTCAGATAATTATTCGCTCGACCACACACACCAGGGAATCGAAGAATTAATGCGTGATAAAAAATTTGGAACAGTTGGCGCAGTTGCCTGTGATAAAAATGGAAACATTGCTGCAGCAACAAGCACCGGCGGAATGACAAATAAAAAATATGGCCGCATTGGCGATAGTCCGTTAATAGGTTGCGGCACATATGCAAACAATAAAACGTGTGCTATAAGTTGCACCGGTCATGGCGAAATGTTTATTCGCGCTGTAGCTGCTTACGACGTAAGTTGTTTAATGGAATATAAAAACATGAGTCTTACAGATGCAATGGATTTAGTAGTAAATAAAAAACTTGTTGCGTTTGGCGGTGAAGGTGGAATGATTGGTGTGGATGCGGAAGGAAATTATGCAATGTTGTTTAACAGCGCAGGAATGTATCGTGCTGTAAAAACAAGCGAAGATTTTCAACACGTAGCAATTTATAATTAAACGTTTTGCATTGGTTCAGTTCAGCACAACTATAAAAAAATTTAATGAGCAAGGCGAGAAAACCGGTTGGACCTATATTGAAATACCCGCGGACATTGCAGAACAAATCAAACCAAACAATAAAAAATCTTTTCGCGTAAAAGGCCGGCTGGATGATTTTAAAATTAAAACTGTTGCATTAATGCCTATGGGCAATGGAACTTTTATTATGCCTTTTAACGAAGTAATGCGAAAAGGAACAGGTAAACGCAAAGGCGCAATGATTAGTGTAAGTATTGAAGAAGATAAAGCCCCATTAAAACTGAATGAAGATTTTTTAGCTTGTTTGAATGATGACCCTGATGCATTAAAAAATTTTAATTCGCTTGCAGGCAGTCACAGAAATTATTTTAGTAAGTGGGTTGACAGCGCCAAGACCGAACAAACAAAAACAAAACGAATTGCTATGGCTGTTGCTGCTTTGTCAAGAGGTTTGGGTTATACTGAAATGATGAGAGAAGATAAAGCAAAGCGA
Organism: Parafilimonas sp.; assembly: GCA_035547495.1. Taxonomy (GTDB): domain Bacteria; phylum Bacteroidota; class Bacteroidia; order Chitinophagales; family Chitinophagaceae; genus Parafilimonas. Next base: position 9,495 of record DASZUY010000362.1, read on the forward strand.
AATTTATTTTAGTTATGAACAGTGGCAGCTTGCTGCTGTAATGGACCGGTTTTTTCTTTTTCAACATATTCAATCCATACTGCATAATCGTTCGGATAAATTCTTCTGCCTTTACACTGCGCATAATTTTTTGTAAATGCCGCGCCAAAATATAAAATGATCGCAGAATAATACACCCACAATAACACGAGCACAATAGAACCTGCTGCGCCGTAAGTGTTTCCAATATTTTTCGCGCCGAGATAAAATGAAATTCCAAATTTTCCCAGCATAAAAAGTAAAGAAGTTGTTATTGCTCCCGTAAGAATATCTCTCCATTTAATTTTTGCATCAGGCAGAATTTTAAATATCGTACCAAACAAAAATGTTGTAACAATAAACGTTAGTAACAAGTTTCCTGCATAAGCAAGATAAACTGTTATATGGGGAAAGATTTGAGTAAGCCTGTTTGATAAAATATCCAGCACTGTACTAACCAATAACGAAACAAGTAAAATAAAACTTACGCTAACAATAATTGAAAAACTCAACAAGCGGTTCAGTAAAATTTTAAAAATTCCTCTTTTTGGTTTTGCTTTTAGCCCCCAAATAAAATTGATAGAATCCTGTATCTCACCAAATATTCCTGTTGCGCCAATAACTACTGCAATTATGCTTGCAATGGAAGCAAAAGCATTGCCTTTTGCTATGGTTGCATTTTTTATTAGTTCCTGTATTTGCAACGCAGCAGCATCACCAACAAAGGAACGGATCTCACCATAAACACTACCTTCAATTGCACTCTTTCCATAAAATATTGTACTTAAACTTATAACTAAAATTAAAAGAGGTGCAATTGAAAAAACGGTATAATAAGCCAACGCCGCACTCATGCGGGTGATACGAAAATTTATAAAGTCTTGTCCAGAATTTTTAATGATCGTCCATATAGATTTAAAAGAAGTTGCCATTGCTCAAATTAATTCAGTATTAAAGAAAATATGAAAATAAAAAACCGGTTAAAATTTATTTAACCGGTTTACAACAACTATGCTATTTTATTTTCTTTTACCATTCCTTTTTCCATTTGAATCCTGTGCGCTTTGCTTTGGCGGATTTTGTTTTCTTACCTGCTGATTATTTTGTTGTTTTTGCTGCTGCTTAGGTTGTACATGATTATTTCTTTTTACCACAGCAGGCTTTTTATTATTGTTTGCATTTTTGTTTACTGTTGAATTATTATGTGGTTTGTTAACCGTTTTATTAGCCTGCAGTTTATTGTTTGTTACATGATTATTTACCGTCTTCTTATTTGTATTATTAACTGTTTTATTATTTGTTTTTGAAACTGATTTATTACTGCTGTTTACAGTTGTTTTATTATTACTGTTTTTGTTTACAACAGTTTTATTGTTTGTTTTATTTACCGTTTTATTGTTACTATTTTTATTTACAACAGTTGTGTTGTTATTATTGATTGTTGTTTTATTTACAACTGGTTTATAAATATTAATAGTGTTTTTATTTACAGTTGTTCTTCCGGCTCTCGAGGAATTCGCTACCGTATATGTTTGAATTTTTGTGTGATTAACTCTTTCAACATCTTCTCTTCTCGGACCCGCATCAACATGTACATTGTTTTTTACTACAACATTATTTATAACAGTTGTATTTCTTATAATAGTAACATTATTTCTGCGTGGAGCATAGTAACGATAAACGTAAGGACTTGTTATATATCTGTGCGGCGCAAACACCCATCTGTCTTCGGGTATTTGATTACCGAAATCAACACCAACACTTATATTTAAACCAGGAGATAATGGTGCCCAACCATAATAATCATTACTGCTTCTCCATGCTACCCATGCAGGACCCCAGGTGTAATCAGGAACCCAATACCAACCAAAACCTGATTCATAACCCCAACGTCCGTAATGGAAAGGAGCCCATCCCCAACTATAATCAGACACCCATGTCCATCCATAATCTGTATAAGCCCAGTGACCACCTGTTTGATACGGAACAAAACCCCGCGTGTTAGAAATCCAAACTTGTCCGTAATTGCCGTGATTTACCCATCTTCCATAAGGACTTAAGGACTTTTGAAATAACGATAAACTCACACTCACCGAAGCTTGTGCGTTTACATTGTTTTCGGTTACAATACCACCACTTATTAATAAAGCGATCAGTATTATTTTAAATATCTTTTTCATTGTAAAATTGTTTTTAATACCTAATGATTTTTATATATGAGATAAAATCAAGCCAAAAGATTAGTGATTAAATGTTAAAAGAATCAACTTAAAAATTGGGCAATTATTTCTATAATCAAAGATGTTGCAACACATTTGCGCATGCTTAAATACGCATTGCAAAAAACTGATTTGAGTACAAAAGCGAGAGCGGGAAAAATTATAACTGATCACGGCGAAATCCTTACTCCGATTTTTATGCCTGTAGGAACGGTTGGCACTGTTAAAGCAGTAACACAGCAACAACTACTGAATGATATAAAAGCGCAAATAATTTTAGGCAATACATATCATTTATACTTAAGACCCGGAACAGAAATTTTGCAAGCTGCCCATGGCTTGCATCAATTTATGAACTGGCAAAAACCTATACTAACTGATAGTGGTGGCTACCAGGTTTTTTCATTAGCGCAGAACAGGAAAATAAATCAAGACGGTGTAATATTTCAAAGTCATATTGATGGAAGTAAACATTTATTTACACCGGAAAAAGTAATGGATATTCAGCGCAGCATTGGCGCCGATATTATTATGGCATTTGATGAATGTCCACCAGGCAAAAGTGAGTTTGCATATGCTAAAAATAGTATGCAGTTAACACATCGCTGGCTAAACAGGTGTATTGATCATTTAAAAACATCTGAGCCTTTGTATGGTTTTGAACAAAACCTTTTTCCAATTGTGCAGGGAAATGTTTATAAAGATTTGCGCATTGAATCCTGCAATTATATTAGTGAAAAAAACGCAGCTGGTAATGCAATTGGTGGATTAAGTGTTGGCGAACCTGAAGATGTAATGTATGAAATTACAAACTTGTGCTGCGAAAATTTACCAACTGATAAACCACGCTACTTAATGGGTGTTGGTACACCATGGAATATTTTAGAGTGCATCAGTTTAGGCGTTGATATGTTTGATTGTGTAATGCCAACACGCAATGGAAGAAATGGAATGTTGTTTACAACACAAGGTGTCATCAACATAAAAAATAAAAAATGGGCAACAGATTTTTCTCCGCTTGATGAAGGCTTGCCTTGCGAGATCAGTCAATATTATACAAAAGCATATTTGCGTCATTTGTTTGCAGCAGATGAGTTATTGGGATTAGAGCTTGCAAGCATACAAAACCTTGCATTTTATTTATGGTTAGTAAATGAAGCGAGAAACAAAATTTTAGATGGAAGTTTTGCAAACTGGAAGGATCAGGCTATTCTTCAATTTAAACAAAGATTATAATGTTGTATTCAATTCAAGTTATCAAGTTATTAACCATTCAACACTTTAACTTAGATTATTTTTGTTGAAAATGATAAACAGGAAATGCATGATGCATATGTTACGATTCACGACTAATAACCTTCAATGAAGAAAATCGATTGGTACATACTCAAAAAATTTCTCACTACATTTTTCTTTTGCGTTTTCCTGTTTACCATTATTGCGGTTGTAATTGATGTAAGTGAAAAAACAGACGACTTTGTAAAATCTGGTTTAAGCTTCTGGCAAATTTTCAATCAATATTATTTGGGTTTTATTCCTTACATAGATGCATTATTGTTTCCGCTGTTTGTTTTGATCGCTGTAATCTTCTTTACTTCAAAAATGGCTGTGCGCAGCGAAATAATTGCTATACTCGCCAGCGGAGTTACTTATTCAAGAATGTTGTTTTCATATTGGCTTGGCGGAATTGTGCTTGGTTTATTACTGCTTTACTCATCTTCATTTGTTATACCAAAAGCAAATGCAAAATGGAGATTGTTCGAAGCAAAGTATATCAAGGTCAATTCAACTTATGATCCTTTAGTAGAGCACTATCAGCGCAGTATGTATTTCAGAATCGATTCTTTTACGTATGCCGGTATAAGAAATTATGATACGCTTATAAAAAGCGGCGGACCTTTTTTTATGCATCGTATAAAAGGCAACCAGCTTGTTTATAATTTAAGGGCATCATCACTACAATGGGATACGGCAACAAAAAAATGGAAGCTGCATAATGTAGTAGAACGAACACTAAATGGCATGCAGGAAACCATAAAAAAAGAAACTGTATTAAACATGAATTTCAACTTCAAACCGGTAGACCTTACACAAGATGAATATGCGCAAGACAAACTAAATACAATTGAATTGCACAGGTATATTGCAGATCAACAATTGCGCGGCACAGAAGGCTTAAACACTTTAGAAGTTGAAGAAGACCGGAGGTTTGCCACGCCGTTTTCTGTTTTGCTGCTTACATTAATTGGTGCAATTGTAGCAAGCAGAAAGGTTCGTGGCGGTAGCGGCGCGCATCTTGCCATTGGGTTTGTTGCAGGCGCTATTTTTATTTTGATGGACAGATTTTCAACCATCTTCGCAACAAAAGGAAATTTTCCGCCTTTGCTTGCAGCATGGTTGCCAAATATAATTTTTACAGGTGTTGCTATTTACTTTTATCGCAAAGCACCCAAGTAAAACATCTCTTTATTAATTAAGTTGAAATACTTTTTTATAGACCCAATTATGGTATCTTTAAGCGCTTTGTGTTGTTGATTTAAATTTGCAGTTTATTATAAAGTTTACAATTATTGGTTGCAATATAAATTTATAAACATGGGACTTGTAAAAGATAAGTTTAAAGAAAAGGCAGATGCGAAAGCCGCTGAAATAAAAGATATACTAAGTAAAAACGGAGATAAGAAAATTGGAGAAGTTAAGCTATCGCAAATTTACCAGGGCATGCGCGGTATTACGGGACTTGTTACCGAAACAAGTTTGCTCGATCCGCAGGAAGGCATTCGTTTTCGCGGATATTCTATTCCTGAACTAAGAGAAAAATTACCAAAAGCAAATGGCGGAAATGAACCTTTGCCCGAAGGTCTTTTTTACCTTTTAATGGTTGGAGAATTACCTACTGAAGACGACGCAAATTATGTTACTTCAGTTTGGCAAAGAAGAAGCCATGTTCCAACGCATGTGTTTGCAACAATTGATGCATTGCCTTTAACTACGCACCCAATGACCATGTTTGTTACAGGTGTAATGGCCTTGCAAACAGAAAGCAACTTTGCAAAATTATATGCAGACGGAATGAGCAAGAAAGATCACTGGAGTGCGGTGTTTGATGATTCAATGGATTTAATTGCACGCCTGCCGCGCATTGCAGCTTATGTGTATAGAAAAAAATATAAAGAAGATAAACATATCCAGCCAAATGGTTTGCTTGATTGGGCAGGCAATCTTGCACACATGATGGGCTTTGAAGATGAAGGTTTTCGTGAACTGATGCGCTTATATATGACAATACATTCAGATCATGAAGGCGGAAATGTTTCGGCGCATACAACACATCTTGTTGGCTCTGCATTAAGCGATCCTTATTTAAGTTATGCTGCGGGCATGAATGGTCTTGCCGGGCCTTTGCATGGGTTAGCCAACCAGGAAGTGATAAAATGGATATTTGAATTGCAGGATGAAATAGGAACGAAATCTCCTACTAAAGATCAGATTGCAGCATACGTAAAGAAAACTTTGAAAGAAGGGAAAGTTGTGCCGGGTTATGGTCATGCAGTGTTGCGTAAAACCGATCCGCGCTTTTCTGCACAAATGGAATTTAGCAAAAAGCATATGCCCGATGATCCTTTGGTGCAAACAGTTTGGAATATTTACGAAGTGGTACCTCCTATCTTAAAAAGTCTTGGTAAAATAAAAAATCCATGGCCAAATGTGGATGCACATAGTGGCGCATTGCTGGTACATTATGGCTTGGTAGAATACGAATTCTATACAGTATTGTTTGCAGTAAGCCGCGCATTAGGCGTGCTTGCGGGTTTATGCTGGGACAGAGCCTTAAACTTTCCGCTGGAGCGACCAAAATCTGTTACAACAGATTCTGTAAAATTATGGTTGCAGGGGAAAGACGAAATTTGGGAAGGATAGAAACCATTTATAATTTAAGATTTTACAACTCACGTTTTAAAACATTCGCATAACGCTTTACATCTGCTAAAGCATTTATTGTTTTGTTATTGATAAGATGATCCGTTAATTCTTTCGCAAACCACGGCGCCAATGAACAGCCTTTAGAACCCATTCCATTTAAAATTGCAACTTGATTATATATTGGATGAACACCTGCAAAAGGTCTTCGCTCAACAGCAGCAGGACGAATAGATGAAAGATGTTCTTCAATTTTAAAAGTATTCTTTAATATTTTTTTTAGAGAGACAATCGTTGACTGATAAAAATCATCGGAAGGTTTTTCATCAACAAAATTTAATTCATTGCTACTGCCGATCCACCATAAATTATTTTGCCATGGTATTAAGGAGAGATGACCAAACTTGTAAATGTATTCTCCACTTAAATAATCAATTTTTGCAATTAATGCTTGGCCTTTGTTTGGTACAAAGGGTAATTGTTTCCAAAATTTACTAACGGATGAACTTATACCGTTACAGTAAATAATTTTTTCTGCTGTTATATTTTTATATTGAACAGACCTTTCGCTTAAGATCAATTCATTTTCACTAAATTTTTCATTAAGTAATAAGTTATCGTTTTCGAGATGATTACGCCATGCTTCAGTTAATGTATGCACATCAACCAAATAACAGGGTGCGATTTGCAATACATCAAATGGAAAATTAAAATAAACAGAAAGATCTTCTTTTGTTAAAGGAGATTCGTAAATATAACTATTGCCTTGCTGTTTTCTTTTTTCAAAAGCCTGAAATAAATCAGGCGCTGAAGGAAACGCAAGAATATTTTTTTGCTGAATGCACTGAATATTCAGTTCTTTTCCAAACACACTATATTCTTTCCATGCAAATGGTAATAGTTCATCTGCCATCCATGTAGTAACCACTCTTCTTCCCGTAACCGGGTTAATTAACCCGCTGGCTATTTTACTTGCACTGTTTCTTTCATTATCATCAATTACAAGAAC
>DASZUY010000363.1:0-4144 GCA_035547495.1 Parafilimonas sp.
AATTTGCTGCGGTTGTTATGTTTGTTATAATAAGATTGAACTGCGCACACAATTGTAAATATCTTTCCATTCGACCGCTGCTGTGTTCCGGACCTTGTCCTTCATAACCATGTGGCAACAACATAACAATTCCATTCATCCTGTTCCATTTTTGTTCGCTGCCTGCAATAAACTGGTCGATCATTGTTTGAGCACCATTACTAAAATCACCAAACTGAGCTTCCCATAAAACCAAAGCATTTGGATTTGCTAATGCATATCCGTATTCAAAACCTAACACACCATATTCACTCAGCAAAGAATTATAAATCCTGAACTTTTGTTGCGTATCGTTGAAATGATTTAACCTGTTATATTCTTTATCTGAATTTTCATCACGCAACACTGCATGACGATGACTAAACGTTCCGCGCTTTACATCCTGACCGCTCATGCGCACAATATTTCCTTCAACCAACAAAGAAGCATAAGCCAATAATTCTCCGGTCGCCCAATCAACTTTTTTTTCTGTTTCGAATAATTTTACTTTATCCTGTAACAATTTTTCAATTTTTCTTAATGGCTGAAAATCCTGCGGCCATTTCATCAATCCATCAAACAAAAATTTAAATTGATCTTCTTTAATGGATGTATCAGGAGAAGCAATGAAATCTTCCGGTGTTGCTTTTCTTAATTGCCGCCACCAATTTTCGGGCTCCTGGTATTTATACGGCAAAGGATGTTGCTTTACTTCATCCAAACGTTCCTGCAGATCATTCCAGAATTTTTTCTCCATATTTTCTGCAAGTTCCTGCGCATCAGGCTCGCCATGTTCTTTTAAGTATGATGTATAAACTTCGCGCGGATTAGGGTGATTTTCTATAAGCTTATACATGTGCGGTTGCGTGTACTTTGGATCATCACCTTCGTTGTGACCATGACGGCGATAGCAGACCATATCAATAAAAATATCCTGGTTAAATTCCTGCCGGTAACGCGTTGCTATATCAACACATTTTATCACCGCTTCGGGATCATCTCCGTTCACATGAAAAACCGGCGCCTGTATTGAGCCCGCTAATGATGTGCAATAATCAGAGCTTCTGGCATCATCAAAATCTGTTGTAAATCCAATTTGATTATTGATGACAAAATGAATGGTGCCGCCGGTATAATAACCCTGCAGGTCACTCATCTGTATCACTTCATAAACAATTCCCTGTCCTGCAACTGAAGCATCACCATGAATGAGTATGGGAAGAATTTTATCGAAATCACTGTTGTAAACCACATCAGCCTTTGCTCTTGCAAAACCAACTACAACAGGATCTACAGCTTCAAGATGCGATGGATTTGGCATTAATTTTAAATGCACAGTTTTACCATTTTTTGCTGCAACATCGCTGCCATAACCAAGGTGATATTTCACATCACCACTGCCCATGGTTTGATCGAGTTTTGCTGTGCCTTCAAACTCGCTGAAAATTTGTTCGTAGGTTTTACCGATAATATTTGCAAGTACATTTAAACGGCCACGATGTGCCATTCCGATCACAACTTCTTCAACGCCATGTTCTGAGCCGGTTTGAATAATTGCATCTAATGCAGGAATAGTTGTTTCACCACCTTCGAGTGAAAATCTTTTTTGACCTACATATTTTTTTTGTAAAAACTCTTCGAATATTACGCCTTGATTTAATTTTTCAAGAATTCTTTTTTTTGTTTCGATGGGAAGCGGGTTAACAAATTTTTTTTCTACTTCATTAGTAAGCCAGTCAATTTGTTTTTGATCGCTGATATATTTAAACTCGATTCCAACATGCGATGCATAACAAGCTTTTAAATGATCTAATATTTGCTGAAGCGTTGCTTTCCCCAAACCAATTAAATTACCTGCTTCAAATGTTTTATTTAGATCAGCTTCACTTAAACCAAAAAAAGAAAGCTCAAGGTTTGCGCCACGGTCTTTGCGTTTGCGAATTGGATTTGTGCTTGCAATCAAATGTCCTTTGTTTCTGTATCCAAGAATTAAGCGGTAGACACGAATCTCCTTCATCCAATCTGTTTGCGCCTCAACATTTGCAGTTAATGTTTCTGTTGTTTGCACAGGCGCCAAAACTTCAGTGCCATTTGTATGTTTGCCGTTTAAACTTCCGTTCGCATTTGCTATTGCAAAATCAAATCCTTCAAAAAATTTCTTTAATTCGGGATCTACGCTGTTCGGGTCTTTTACAAAATCCTGGTATAAATTTTCAATATATGCAGGATGAGAACTCGTTATATAAGAAAAATCCTTCATCTGGACAATTTATCGCATTAAAATTTGAGAAGCAAATATCGTTTATTTTGAGGGGAGAATTAACATTAAAAGTTGTAAAGCAGCCGTTAAGAATTTTTAAATTCAAAACTTAACATGCAAAAACGTGGGTGAATGCTGAAATTTTAAATTTGAAATTTGCAATTAAAAAGTTCAATTCCCTTACCTTTGCCGTCCGAAAAAATATTTATGGCAAATCATAAAGCTACAAAGAAAGATACACGCCAAGCGGCGAAACGTGCAGAACGCAACAAATATTACGGCAAAACAACCCGTAATGCTATTCGTGATTTAAAAGTTTCTAAAGATGATAAGGCTTACGCAGAAACTTTGCCATCAGTAGTTTCTATGATTGATAAACTGGCTAAAAAAGGTGTAATTCATAAAAATAAAGCCAGCAATCTTAAAAGAAAGCTCGCCAGGAAAGCTGCAACAGCTTAATAAAAAATTTCAGTTTTAACTTTTGTTGATCCTGCCTGCGCGGCAGGATTTTTTATTTATGCGCAAATAAAATGCTTGCTAATTTTAGCCATGCAAAAAACTTTTCTGTTAGCCTTTATTTCCTTTTTTATAATTCAGGTAAACGCGCAAAACTTTATTACTCCATTTGAAAAAACTAATGGCAAACAAACCGCTACTTATTTCGAGTGCATCAATTTTTATAAAGCACTTGCCAAATCATATTCATCTATAGAAATTTTAACCGGCGACACAACGGATGCGGGTTATCCTCTGCATCTTGTTTTGTTTTCTGCTGATAAAAATTTTAATATTAATACATGGCATAAACAACATAAAATTGTAATCCTCATCAACAATGGTATTCACCCCGGCGAACCTGATGGCATTGATGCAAGCATGATGCTGCTGCGCGATTTAGCGCAGGGAAAATTGAAAGCTCCGCAAAATATTGCGCTCGGCATAATACCTGTTTACAACATTGGCGGATGCCTCAACCGGAATAATTCTACACGCGTAAATCAAAACGGGCCGGAGAGTTATGGCTTTCGCGGTAACGCAGAAAATCTTGATTTGAACAGGGATTTTATTAAAGCTGATTCAAAAAACGCATTTGCATTTGAAAAAATTTTTCATCTTTTAAATCCTGATATATTTATTGATAACCACGTAAGCGATGGCGCCGATTATCAGCACACCATGACGATGCTTACAACACAGCATAATAAATTAGAACAAGAGATTGGAGATTTTTTGCATGATGTTTTTGAACCTGCTTTATATAAAAGCATGAAAGAAAAAAACTGGCAAATGTGTCCCTATGTAAATTTTGAAGAAGGTGATGTTTCAACCGGATGGGATGCGTTTTATGATGCGCCGCGCTACAGCACAGGTTACACAGCGTTATTTGAAACCATCGGCTTTATGCCGGAAACGCACATGCTGAAACCGTTTGCAGATCGCGTGAAAAGCACGTACGCTTTTGAACAAACAGTAATTGAAGAATCATCTAAGTTATCAAATGAAATAACTGAAAAAAGAAATGCATCCATCGAAGCGATCAAACAACAAACAACATTCCCTTTGAGCTGGAAAGTTGATTCATCAAAAGTTGACTATATAGATTTCAAAGGTTATGACACATCAATGAAAACAAGTGATGTTACCGGTTTGCCGCGTTTGTTTTATGATCATACAAAGCCATTTGAAAAACAAGTTAAGTTTTACAATACGTTTGTTCCTTCCATCAGCATACAAAAACCAAAAGCATACATTATTCCGCATGGCTGGCATGATGTAATTGCGCGTTTGAAATTAAATGGCGTCATCATGCAGCAATTAAAAAACGATACAACCATTCATGTTACTTATTATTTAGTTGATGATTAT
>DASZUY010000364.1:0-8671 GCA_035547495.1 Parafilimonas sp.
GGACAAATGCCATCATACTTACTCCACATTTCCCTGGAAACTTTGCCGTGCAATTTTGAAACACCATTAGCAATTCTTGCAAAGCGAAGGGCAACAAGTGAATGATTAAATTGATTGTCTTGCAGACCTGTAAGCTTTCTAACTTCATCAATACTGAAGCCGCAGAAATAACTCATCTTTTCACAGAGATAAATATCATGTTTTTCGTTGCCTGCTTCTTCCGGAGTATGCGTGGTAAATACAAGATGTTGTTTTAATTTTTCAACACTCTTAAATTTCTTCAACAAATAAAACGCAGAAGAAATACCATGTGCTTCGTTTAAATGATATACATCAGGATTAAAATTTATTTCATCCATCAGCTTTGCACCACCAATGCCGAGCAACATAAACTGCGCAACCTTTGTTGAAACATTTGCATCGTACAAACGATGACAAATAGTTTGCGATACATAATCATTTTCCGGAACATCTGTGCTTAATAAAAATAAAGGTGCCGTATTAAAAGTTTCCGGATTTAAATAATACGCTTTAACCCAAACCGGCGTATCGTGAACAATAATTTGAAACTTGATATTTGTTTCTTCAAGAAAACTATAAATTTTTTCCATCCAGGTTACCTGCAATGTTTGATCCTGATTGCGCGCCTGGTCGTAATAACCATACTTCCATAAAATACCAACGCCAATAAGATTTTGCTTTAACTCATATGCGCTGCGCAAATGTGAACCTGAAAGAAAACCCAAGCCGCCACTGTAAATTTTTAGCGGCTGATGTATCGCATATTCCATCGAAAAATAAGCAACCCGTTTTGCATATCGCTCATCTGCAGAATAAGGAACTTTAAAATTTTTAAAATCCATAGTACCGTTTTGTAAAGGCGCAATATAGCGCTTAAATCATAAATGTATTTTCTACACGATCAGTATAACGTTGACCAGTTAATTTAATTTCGTGAAAGATTATTTTATACAAGTGAACAAATGTTATTTAGTCTTGGTTTTGCTTACTTTTTTCTTTTTAAAAGTAAAATCAAACGGACAAGTAATGCCGCGATAGTTTCCGCAATTGCCATCTTCTTTTACTTTAATATTTGAACCAGAAAATTTAAAATGAATTACACACGGATCTCCGCTTTCCTGGTAAACAGCATTTGATTCATCAACTAAATTCATTTTGCCTTTTAGCTCTCCAACACATTGCCCTTTATTTTTTTCAAAGTGAACAAAGAAAATATACGTGTGTGCATTCTTTCCATCGCGTACAGAAATAAAATTTCTTTTATCTGTAACATAATCTCCGCTGAATTTATTTATTGCAGGGAGTGTATCGATCGGGTTTATTATATCGGTCGATTTTTTTTCGTTCGAATCATTCAGTACAACTGTAAATGCGTTTTTTGATTCATCATAAGCATACCCATTTCTTGCGTACAAGTCTTTTTTATCTTCATCGATCTTTTCTTTTTTTATAATGAATGTTGGTTCGTTTGTAATTGAAACGCTGTAAGTATAGCCGTCGTTCACACTTGTGTTTAAGAGTAACAAGTTTGTTTTATACTGATGTTTATCATCAAATACAAAAACTGCAAGCTTGGTTGTTTTGCCTGATGTAAATTTCGTAAGCAGGTAATCTTCAGTTTTAAAATGAATGATACCTGCAGGCTGAATAGTATATTTTGAAGCACTGTCTCGTAAAATATTTTGCAAAGCTGAATCAGAAATAAATTGGGTAAATGTTTCCGGGTTTATTGTTGTGGTATCACCAAAGTTTGCCAAACCGGAATCGGCAACATTTGCGGGAAGATCTATCTTTTTATACAACTTAAAAAAATCATCAATAGTTAGTGGCTTGTTTTCTTTTGAAGAATTTTTGCATGAAAAAAAGAGAACGCTTGCTAAAACAATAGCAATAGCATATTGCAGGTGCTTCATCTGTTAAAAATAATTTTTAAAAAACAAAATGTGCGAAATATTTTTTAGGTTTGTCTAAAAATAATTTACGTGTTGCCTAATTTATCGGTCGCCGAAGAAAATTATATAAAGTCAATTTATCATTTGCAGCAAAGCTTTGAAAGTGTAACTACAAATGCGCTTGCAGATCATGTTAAAACAAAGCCTGCCTCTGTAACAGACATGCTCAAAAAGTTGCAGCAAAAGAATCTGCTGAATTATAACCCATACAAGGGTTTTAAATTAAGTAAAGAAGGAAATAAGGCTGCGCTGAATATTATTCGGCGTCACAGGTTATGGGAATCTTTTTTAGTGAATCAATTACAATTTAGTTGGGAAGAAATACATGAAGTTGCCGAACAGCTGGAACATGTTACCAGCCGTAAACTGGTTGATAAATTAGATGCATTTCTTGGCTTCCCCAAATTCGATCCGCATGGCGATCCAATTCCCGATAGTAATGGAAAAATAAATCAGCAATCGCAAATGCCTTTAACTGAATTGCCATTAAATACAATTGCCGTTATTACTTCGGTACAAAACCAGTCGAGCGATTTACTTGCGTTTTTAAGTAACCGCAATATGCATATTGGAACAAAGCTTGAAATAAAACAAAAATTAAGTTTTGATAATTCAATTGAATTAAAAATAAAGAACAGGCAATCTTTTCATGTAAGCGAACAGGTAGCAAATGCTATCAATGTAAATCCTTTATAAATGGACTATACAGATATTCGAAATTCTTTAGACAACGTTCACGAATCAATTGACACAACTAAGCAGCGCAAAGGAATCAGGAAAATTCTTCCCTATCTCGGTCCGGCATATTTGGTGAGTGTTGGTTATATGGATCCAGGAAACTGGGCAACTGATTTACAAGGCGGCGCTCAGTTTGGGTACAGGCTTATTTGGGTTTTGCTGATGAGTAATTTAATGGCTTTGCTGTTACAATCTTTAAGCGCAAAACTTGGCATTGTAAGAAGAAAAGATTTGGCGCAGGCAAATAGGGAAGTATACCCACCGGTTACAAATTTCTGTTTATATGTGTTGGCTGAATTTGCTATTGCTGCTTGCGATCTTGCAGAGGTTTTAGGAATGGCGCTGGGTATTCAATTGCTTACAGGCTTGCCGCTTGTTTATGGTGTGATGATAACAGTGCTTGATACATTCCTTCTTTTTTATTTGCAAAAGAAAGGCATGCGTGCAATGGAATCTTTCATCATTGCTTTAGTGCTTATAATTGGTTTATCATTTATTATAGAAATTTTTTTAGCGAAGACGGATGCTGCAGGTATTATAAGAGGTTTTGTTCCTTCAGCCTTAAATAACCAGGCATTATATATTGCGGTTGGAATTATTGGCGCCACGGTTATGCCGCATAATTTGTATTTGCATTCTGCATTAGTACAAACAAGAAAAATCCGCAACAATGAACACGGCATTAAAAAAGCAATAAAGTATAATTTTATTGATAGTACGATTGCATTAAATGCTGCTTTCTTTGTAAATGCCGCTATATTAGTTCTTGCGGGTGCGGTTTTTTATTTTCATGGGCAATCTTCTGTTGCAAAAATTGAAGATGCACATCGTTTACTAAAACCAATGTTGGGTACAAAATTAGCGCCTGTCATGTTTGCCGTTGCTTTAATTGCATCAGGACAAAGCTCAACAGTAACAGGAACATTAGCAGGACAAGTTGTAATGGAAGGTTATTTGCATTTGCGCATTAATCCCTGGTTGCGCAGATTAATTACAAGGCTACTTGCAATTATTCCGGCAGTAATTGTTATTTCAATTTATGGAGAATCTCAGGTTGATAGTTTACTTGTACTGAGCCAGGTTTTGTTAAGCCTTCAATTAGGTTTTGCAGTTATTCCATTAATCCATTTTGTTAGTAATAAAAAAACTATGGGCAGCTTTGCTATTAAACTGCCAACAAAAATTCTTTCATGGATTGTTGCAGCAATTCTTATTTTTCTAAATGCAAGATTGGTTGTTCAGGAAATGGCAGCCACTTATAGTGAGGAAGGTCATCTGTTTCTAAAAATTTTTATCAGCATTGCAGCAATATTTTTTGCCTGGCTGTTTATAATAATGACTGCTTATCCTTTATATGCAAAGCGCAAAGAAAAAATGAGTGAAAGTATTCATGGCGAAATTCCGCAACTCGTAAATCTATCTGTTGAACCATTTAAAAAAATTGCGGTTGCACTTGATTTTAAAAACAAAGATGAAAAGCTGATTGCACATGCTTTAAAACAAGGTAATGCAGAGGCAACTTATATTTTATTGCATATTGTAGAAACAGTTTCAGCAAGTTTTTCGGGAACATTAACTGATGACATTGAAACAAGAAAAGATAAAGAACGGCTTGAAGTGCTTGCACATCAATTAACACAAGTAGGTTATAAAACGCTTATTAGATTAGGTTACCAGGATCGTGTACTTGAAATTGTTCGTATTGTAAAAGAATCCGGAGCCGATCTGCTGGTGATGGGAGCGCATCGCCATACAGGTATAAAAGATATAATTTTTGGGCAAACTGTAAACCAAGTGCGTCATAAATTAAGTATCCCTGTTTTAATTGTGAACTAATAAATGTCAATCCTAAATCGCTAAACATGAATGATGAATCGTCAATCTTTATCTTGCATCTTGAATCATGAAGATCACCATTCGCGAAATACAAAAAGAAGATAATGTAAAGCTCGCTTCAATTATAAGGCAAGTATTGGAAGAATTTAATGCCAACAGACCTGGAACAGTTTATTATGATGAGTCAACTGATAATCTTTATCAGCTTTTTCAAAAACAAGATACAATATATTATGTAGCGATGTTGAATGATGAAGTTGTTGGAGGTTGCGGCATTTATACTACAGAAGGATTGCCTGGTAAATATTGCGAGTTAGTGAAAATGTATTTGCTTCCTCATGCGCGTAATCATGGAATTGGAAAAATGTTGATAGATAAATGTATTGAGTTTGCGCAACAAAAAGAGTTTACGCATATTTATCTCGAAAGCATGCCGGAATTAACGAAGGCAATTATCTTGTATAAAAAATTCGGCTTTAAACTTATTCAGCAGCGGTTGGGAAATGCTTGCCATTTTGGTTGTCAAATAAAAATGCTGAAAGAAATAACATGAGTGAGCGATTTTATTTCTGTCCTTTTGTCTTAATATTCTGCTTGCACGGTATTTGGTTATTACAGTTTCCATATCTTCATCGCAAAAAATAAATAATAATAATTATGGATTTTGGAAAGGAATTTGAAAAATATGCCGTGAAGCACAGAGGAATTAGCTCTAACACCATTCACGGTTACAAGCAACATAGCATTACAAATCTTACACCTTATATAATTGAAGAACGCCCGTTAAATGTGGCAAGCATGGATGTGTTTAGCCGTTTAATGATGGACAGAATTATATTTTTAGGTGAACCCGTTGATGATTATGTTGCAAACATCGTAACAGCACAGTTATTGTTTTTAGACAGCACCGACAGAATAAGAGATATTCAAATGTATATTAATAGTCCTGGCGGAAGTGTATACGCGGGCTTAGGTATTTATGATACAATGCAGTTTGTAAGTCCGGATGTTTCTACTATTTGCACAGGCATTGCGGCGAGCATGGCTGCTATTTTAATGTGTGCAGGAGTGAAAGGGAAAAGAAGCGCATTAAAACACAGCCGCATTATGTTGCATCAACCTTTTGGTTCTATCGGTGGTCAGGCAACAGATATTGAAATTACAGCAAAAGAAATTCGTAAAATAAAAAATGAATTATACACCATCATCGCACATCATACAGAAAAAGATGTTGCAAAAGTTGAAGCAGATTGCGACCGTGATTTTTGGATGAATGCTGATGAAAGCAAAGCTTATGGTGTAGTGGATGAGGTTTTAATAACAAATCCAAGAAAAGACAAGAAATGAGTAATTAGAAATTAAAAAACTGAGCGGTTAACATTGAATTTATAAATTACAAACAGTTAAAAATATGATTGACTTAAAATATTCGATAGAGCCTTTAAATGATGACGAAGAAGAACAGCCAAAAGAAGACAAGCAGGAGCAATCTCAATATTTAATGAAAAAAATGGAGCAGCTTTTTTTGAAAAAAAGAGCTGTGTATTTGTGGGGTCCTGTTGATGATAAATCTGCACGTGATGTTGTAAGTAAGCTTGTTTTGCTGGATGCAGATAAACCAGGACAGGAAATAAAATTTTTTATTAATAGTCCGGGTGGAATGGTAACAAGTGGTATGGTTATTTATGACACCATGCGTATGATGCAATCACCCGTTGTTACAATTTGTATGGGACTTGCTGCGAGTATGGGTTCTATTTTGTTAAGTGGCGGTGTAAAAGGAAAGCGTGCAATTTATCCGCATGGTGAAGTGATGATACATCAGCCGAGCATCGGCGGATATTTTCAGGCAACAAGCGCCGACATTGAAATTCATGCAAAGCAAATGCAACGCACCAAAGAAATCAGCGCACAAATTCTTGCTAACAATACAGGCAAAAGTTTTGATAGGATCATGAAAGATTTCGATCGCGATTACTGGATGGATGCCAAAGAGGCAGTAGAGTACGGGATCGTTGATACCATTATAGAAAAAATCTGATTTGTACATAACAAAAAATTAAATGCCCGTAAGCAAATATTTTAAGTTTTATATTTGCTAACAGGTATTGATTCTTTATAATTAAAATATGCCTAAGCAAACAAACCTTCATTGTTCATTTTGTGGTCGCAGCCGCGATGAGGTAAAAATTCTTATCGCCGGGCAGGAAGGTCATATTTGCGAAAATTGTATAGAACATGCACAGGAAATTATCATGCAGGAATTGCAGGTAAGAGATGAAACACTTACTACGCAATATAAATTCAACATTCGCAAACCCATTGAAATAAAAAATTATCTTGATCAATATGTGATAGGACAGGAGGACGCAAAAAAAATTCTTTCTGTTGCTGTTTATAATCACTACAAAAGAATTACGCGCAAACAACAAAACGATGATGTTGAAATTGAAAAGAGCAACATTATTATGGTGGGCGAAACCGGAACCGGAAAAACTTTGCTTGCAAAAACAATTGCAAAGTTGCTGAATGTTCCGTTTGCTATTGTTGATGCAACTGTTTTTACAGAAGCAGGGTACGTTGGCGAAGATGTTGAAAGCATGCTTACACGTTTATTGCAGGCTTGCAATTATGATGTGGCTGCCGCAGAAAAAGGAATTGTTTTTATTGATGAGATAGATAAGATTGCGCGTAAAGGCGATAATCCATCTATAACAAGAGATGTGAGTGGCGAAGGTGTTCAACAAGGGTTATTAAAAATGCTCGAAGGAACTGAAGTATTAGTACCACCGCAAGGCGGAAGAAAGCACCCGGAGCAAAAGATGATAAAAATAAACACTACAAATATTTTATTTATTTGTGGTGGTGCGTTTGACGGCATTGATAAAATTATTGCCCGCAGAATAAATACTAATGCCATTGGATTTAATGTAAACAAAGAAGAACAGGAACATCAGCGTAAAAACTTATTGCAGTTTGTGAATGCACAAGACATGAGAAGTTTTGGGTTGATACCTGAACTGCTTGGTCGTTTGCCGGTTGTTACTTACTTAAATCCGCTTTCTGCAGAAACGCTGCGTTTAATTTTAACCGAACCAAAGAATAGTTTAATAAAGCAATACACCCGCCTTTTTGAGCTGGAAGGTATTAAGCTTACTGTTGATGAAGATGTTTTGGAATTTATGGTAAGCAAAGCCATGGAATTTAAATTAGGTGCAAGAGGTTTGAGGAGTATTTCGGAACACATTCTTACTGATGCAATGTTTGAATTGCCGGGCAGCAATAAAAAAGAATTACATCTCACACTCGAATATGCAACCAAGAAGTTTGACAAGAGCAAGATGAGCAAACTAAAGGTTGCTTAATTATTTTTTTCTTTTAGCCTTTTGTATTTTTAGAAATTCTTCAAATTGTTGTAGCGAAAAGCTGCTGAGATTTTGCTGCTTTGTTATGCCGGCCTTTTGTGCAGCAAGCACTCCATATTTTGTATGTTCAAAAGCTTTTGTTGAATGCGCATCCGGATTAATAGAGATCAAAACATTTTTTTCTGTGCAATAATTAAGATAACGCCAGTCCATATCTAAACGCCTTGGATTTGCATTTAGCTCTACTGCTACATTATACTCAGCACAGGCATCGATAATTTTTTTATGACTAATAGGATAACCTGCACGGCTCAATAATAATCTTCCGGTGCAATGCCCTAATATAGATGTGAATGGATTTTTTATTGCATTCAACAAACGCATCATTGCCTTTTCTTCATTCATTTTTAAATTAGAATGAACGGAAGCGATGACTAAATCAAAGCTGCTTAAAACTTCATCAGAATAATCCAAACTTCCATCATTTAAAATATCGCTTTCAATACTTTTAAAAATTTTAAATGGCTTTAATTTTTTATTCAATTCATCGATCTCTGCATATTGTGCTTTTAATCTTTCTTCGGTTAAACCGTTTGCGTAAAAGGCTGTTTTGGAGTGATCGCTGATAACCAAATATTGCAAACCCATTTTTATTGCAGCATCAGCCATTTCTTCAAGTGTGTTATTTCCATCACTCCATTTTGAATGGCTATGAATGATGGCAGCTATATCTTCTGGCTGAATGATTTCAGGCAAATT
>DASZUY010000365.1:0-4783 GCA_035547495.1 Parafilimonas sp.
TGTAGTTGAAGATGTTACTGATAAAGAATTACTGCCATAAACTGTAGTTGCATTTTGCCCAAACGTTATATTATTAATATTACTTGCTGCAGCAATCAATGTCCATGCACTTCCATTATAATAATAAAAACCGGTTATACCATCTGTTTGATAAACTAATAATCCTGTTGCAGGAGAAGTTATAGAGCTTCTTTGTGCAGATGACATTCTTGGAATTAACACGCCGCCCGATGTAGATGAAACATCAAGCATCGCCGAAGCATTTGCAGTGGCGCCTGTGGTATTTATTGCCACTCCATTTTGACAATAGCTGTGCAACACAAAAAATAAAAAAAGGAACCCGGTAAAAACACGAATTATTAAGTGTTGTAAGGATTTAAAGAGCATATAGCAGAGTTTAGTTAATAAATAAATTTCTAAAAAATATTTACCATTCTATAAGCTACAAAAACTTCCAATAAAAAACTTCGATCTATAAAAAAATGTCAGCAGGTTTTAGACGGGATTTTGGAATTAGGGTGCACTAAAGTTTAGTGTTATAAAGCGAATATAAAAAAATAAAAAACTGATTACAAAAATTTTTTAAGCCCAATAAAATCAGGCAGGATTATTTCACATCAAAATCTACAACCACATTTTCGGTTAACGGATGACTTTGACAAGTGAGGATATAACCCGCTTCCACTTCTTCCGGTTCTAATCCATAATTCACATCCATTTCCACCTTGCCCTGCAACAATTTTGCCTTGCAGGTGGTGCACACGCCGCCTTTACATGCATAAGGCAAATCTGCGCCGGTAGTTAATGCCGCATCTAAAATGCTTTTGCTGTTAAATGGTAAATCAAACTGAAAACTTCTGCCATCCAACTTAACTGTTACATGCGATATTGCACCTGTTGTTTGCGATGATTGTTTTGGTTTTTGTGCGGTGCTGATAGTTGAAGTATTGAACAGCTCGAAGTGAATTTTTTTTGCGTCAACATTTTTTGATACAAGCCAGTTTCTTATTGCAAAAATCATTTCTTCAGGACCACAAATGAAAAACGCATCAGCTTTAATTGAAGTAAGGTGCGTAAAAATTATTTCGCATTTAGCCGCATCGATTCTTCCTTCATTAACCGGCGCTTCTGTTTGCTCGCGACTTAAAATGTATATCACCTCAAACCTGTCGATATATTTATTCTTGAGCGCTTCAATCTCTTCTTTAAATATTATTGATTGCGTGGTTCTGTTACCATAGATAAGTGTGAAGTTACTTTTGGGTTGTTTCTCTAAGCCGGTTTTTATAATTGATAAAATAGGTGTTATGCCGCTGCCTGCCGCAAAGCAAACATATCTTTTTGTTTCTTCTGAATGTTGCAAAACAAAACTGCCGAGCGGTGGTAATAACTCAACTGTATCGCCCGCTTTTATTTGTTCATTGGCAAAAGCAGAAAAAATTCCGCCTTCCATTTTTTTTACAGCAATTCGCCACTCGTTATGTAAGGGAGAGCTGCATAAAGAATAAGAACGCCTTACCTGTTCATTATTGATTTGCGTTCGAATGGTAATGTGTTGCCCTGGTAGATAAGAAAATGTTTGCTGAAGATCTGCAGGAATATCAAACAAAATAGAAACGCAATCATCTGTCTCTCGCCGCACTTCTTTAACACGCACTTTTGAAAAATGTGTTGACATGAAAATTATTCCGCACTTATTTTTTTAACCCGTCAATTAAAATTGTCATCATGTTTTCTTCAAGTTCTTCGCCCGAAATTTTATGTGTGCTGCGATGCCAGCTTTCTATTCCGCTTACTGCATGCAATACAATAAGCGTTGCAGTTGAAGCATCAATTTTATTTATTTCGCCAGCTTCAATACCTTCTTGAATTATTGCAGCGAAGCGTTTACGGTAATTGCGGCGTTGACTTTGAAAGTTAGACAAATATGGATCGGCAAGATATCTCCATTCACGATCGCTTACATACACTTCCTGGAAATTTTCAACCATCTGACGTATATGAAAGCGTAATAAAGTTTCAAGTTTTTCGATAGGTTTTTTTTCTGAAGTTTCAACAAGGCTTATGTGCTCCCAAAAAATATTCGCAACATCAAAACAAATATCATGAAGCAATTCTGATTTTGAACGAATGTGATTATATAAACTTGCCGCTTCAACGCCTACCCGTTCGGCAAGGTCGCGCATGCTGGCTGCTTTGTATCCCTTCTCAAGAAAAAGTTGGGCAGCAGCTTTTATTATTACTTCTTTACGCGAAACATCTTTAGCTGTTCTTATTCTTGCCATGTTACAAATTTAAAACACAAGTTGCAAGTTTCAAGATGCAAGTTTCGGGATACAACTTTTTGGCTTCCGGGCTTACTATGTCCGGCTCTCACTTCACTTTTCTCCCTTTCCATTTATACGTTCCAAACTTACCCAGCCAGCCTGAAATAATTGTATAAGCAATGTGAAATGGCTGCATCAGCACAAACCATATCATTATTCTTTGCAAAGAATAAAATTTTGCTGCGCGATACATAAAAGGTAATTCAAACAACGCTTTCGTTAAAACAAGCACCAACAAAAAGTAAAATGCTTTAAGATAAAAAAAGCCGAGTACAAATAAAATACACAAACAAAGATTCATGAGATAAACAAGCAGCAGCACAAAAAAAATTCCTTTGTCTTTATAGTTTGTTGCTTTGCTTGCCCAGCGAATGCGCTGATTAAAAAAACTTTTCCAATCGGGCATCGGCGCTGTTTTTACAATTGCATTTTGGTTAAACAAATAACCAATCGCAGAAGAAAATTTACTTTTTATTTTATGCATGAGTAACATGTCATCGCCGCTGGCAATGTGATCAGCGTGCTTAAATCCATCTACTTCATAAAATGCATTTTTACTGTAAGCAAGATTTGCGCCGTTGCACATGGTATGAAAACCTGCAGAAACAGAAGCTGCAGTAATGCCTTGAAGACTTATAAAATCAAGACATTGAAAAATATCGAGAAAAGATTTATTGAAGGTAAACATAACCGGCGCCGCTACAAAAACAACATTGTTTGTTTGAATATACGCATCATAAAGTGTGAGCCATTGTTGCGGAACAATGCAGTCTGCATCGGTGGTAATAATCCATTCGAAATTGCTTTGTGCAATCGCAAGTTCTATTGCTTTCTTTTTATATGAATTTAGATTTTGATCGATCAGTTTTCCAAGTTGCATCAACCGCACGATTGAAAATTCTTTTGCAATGTTCTCAACTAGCTCAGGCGTTGCATCTGTGGAAAAGTCATCCGCAACAATTATTTCAAATAAATGCTTCGGATAGTTATTATTAAGAATTGAGCGAATACACGATTCGACATTTTCCGCTTCATTTCTTGCGGGAATAATAATTGAAAATCTTGTTGCGGGTTGTATATCTTTTGCTGGCTTGAATATTTTTAACCTGCTAAACCAAATAAAATAAAGATTGATCAACAAAAGATATATGCAGAGCAAAAAAGCAGAAGCGTAAAAAAAATAATTTATCCAATGCATAAAAAAACTCAAATCAGTTTTTGAGTAAGGGCGCAATATAGTGCGCATATTTTTCTTTCAGCATTTGATGGCCTGCTTCTATAATTTCAATGCGAATATTTTTTGATTTCTTTAAATCGCCGGCACGTTTACTTAAAATTATTTTATCAAACCTGCCAAACAATAAATGCAAGTGTATGTTATGTTCATCACAGATTTTTTTTATGACAGAGAGATCAGGTTTAAAGGCTCGCATTACCGTCCAACGTTTATATAACAACGTTCTTTCAGTTTCATCATCTAAAAAATGATGTACAAATTTTACAATGCTTGTATTTAAAAGATTTATTTTATTCGCCGCATTTAAAAATGAAAAAAACAAACGTGGCTGTTTCATTAAATGCTTAAATAATTTATTGCCTGCAGAGGTTTGTGTTGAAAGCCAGTACCAAAAATTTATATGCAATCCATCGGGTGCAACCAAAACAACATGTTCAAATCTTTCAGGATCTTTCTGAAGCAGATACAATGCAATTCTTCCTCCCATGCTATAAGCTAAAACAGAAAATTTTTTATTTTGATTTGTGTTGATGCGCTCAAAAATTTCGAACAGTTCTGCAGGCATTAATGGAATCTTTTCATTCCATTCGGTAGCGCCGTGAAAGGGAAAATCTATTGCAATTAAAGTGTATTCATCACCTAGAAATTTTTCAAGAAAGGAAAATGAAGTGCCGTCTTCACCGTAACCATGCAAACAAAATAGTGTTTTATCACCGTTGCCAAAAACATAATAATGTATAGGAGAAGATTTAAAACTAAGTGTGCGATGCTGCATATTTTATCTTAACAGAAAATTTTTTAAGATATGCTGATGATGTGCTAAAGATATATAATTTTGAAAATAGTTGCATAAACAACTATATGCAGGTGAACCAGTTTAAAAGAGGAGAATTATATAGCGTTATTAATGGAATGGCAAGCATGGCGGTTGCACGTAGTTTGCAAAAAAATTTTCGAAATGCGGGACTTGAAATAACGATTGAGCAATGGACAGTGTTATATCATTTATGGAAAGAAGATTGTTTAAGCCAGCAGGAATTATGCAACCGCACTTATCGCGATAAGCCAAGTATTACAAGATTGATTGACAACCTGGAAAAACAAAAACTTTTAAAACGCGCATCGCATAAAAATGATAAACGTGTTAATCTTGTTTGCTTAACTGATGCTGGTCGGGCATTGCAGGACATCACGCTTAATCTTGCTAACCAAACAATGG
>DASZUY010000366.1:0-1778 GCA_035547495.1 Parafilimonas sp.
ATAAATACAAGCTTCAAATAAAACCAGCCACACATGCCTATGAAATGAAATTACTTTTGCCCTTATAATTGTTATGAACTGTATTATAATTGATGATGAGCCGAAGGCAATCGAGATAATTGAGCGTTATGCGCTATCAACTCCTTTCTTAAATCTGTTACAGAGTTTTCGTGACCCTATGGATGCAATCAACTTTATTCATGCAAATAAAGTTGATCTTATTTTTCTTGATATAAATATGCCAAATGTTTCCGGCGTGCAGATAGCAACGTTGTTTCACGATAAAACTTCCATCATTTTCACAACAGCGTATTCCAAATATGCTATTGAAGGTTTTGAGTTGAATGCTGTTGATTTTTTGGTGAAGCCAATTTCATTCGACAGGTTTTTAAGAGCCATTATAAAAGCAATGGAGTTAAAACAACTGAAAGAAAACAATCTTAATAACGCAGAAAAAATTATCCCGGCTGAAAACGAAAAACCATTATTTATAAAAAGCGGAACTAAGATTCACAAAATAAATCTATCGGATATTTTATTTCTTGAAAAAGAAGGAAATTATTTCAATATTCATTTGGTGAGCAATAAAAAAATATTGATACGAATGAATTTCTTTGATGTATTTCGCTATATTCCCAACAGCAGTTTTATAAGAATTCACAAATCTTACATCATCAATATTCAACACATCGATACGATAGAAGGCCAAACAGCGATCATCAACGGTAATAAAATCCCTATCAGCGCAGCATACAAACAGGAACTGCTGAATTACATGAAGCTGCTTTAATCAAATTTTCTGCGTTTGTGTTTGCCCGTTAAGTTATTCTTCGACACATGATTTAATAATTTCTTGTTTTTATAATTCAAAATAAGAGTTTAAATTTATCTAACTAACCTTCATGATATGTTATTCCGCTCAGGATACAATGAAGAAGCTGCCTCTGAAAAAATGACTAAAACCGGAAATACAAATCCAGGCACTACAAGTGAATCGTTCAATATAAACATTCCAAAAATTGATTTACCCAAAGGCGGCGGTGCCTTAAAAAATATTGACGAAAAATTCCAGGTGAATGCAGCTAATGGAACAGCATCTTTTTCTGCGCCGTTACCATTTTCAAAAACAAGAAATGATTTTGCACCGGCACTTTCATTAAACTATAATTCAGGAAGTGGTAACGGGATCTTTGGTTTGGGCTGGAGTTGCGATGTGCCTTTCATTCAAAGAAAAACAGACAAGCAATTACCAAAATATAATGATGCTGATGAGAGTGATGTTTTTTTATTTAGTGGTGAAGAAGATTTGGTGCCTGCATTAAAAAAAGATAATGGTGGCAATTGGATTGCGGACGAATTTACTGCAGCTTCAGGGGAATTTGTTAAGCGCTACAAACCTCGCATCGAAAGCAATTTCACACGCATTGAAAGAATAACGCCTGCCAAAAGCGAAACATTTTATTGGCGTGTTACAACATCAAAAAACGGTGTAACGATTTTTGGCAGAACTACAACTGCACAAATTTTTAATCCAACTGATGCAACAAAAATTTTTAAATGGTTACCTGAGTTAAGTTTTGATGATCGCGGCAATTGTTTTGAATATGAGTATGTACAGGAAAATTTGTTGAATGTTCCAAAATCGCTGCATGAACAAAATCGCTTAAATAATTTTTTTCCCTGCACAAACACTTATCTCAAGCGAATAAAATATGGAAATACAAATCCATATTCGAGAAATGAAACAACTGCTTACAATCCGCCTGCGCCGGCAAATG
>DASZUY010000367.1:0-4481 GCA_035547495.1 Parafilimonas sp.
TAATTCCGCAGCATTAAAATCAGCTATTACACCATCTTTTAAAGGGCGAACAGTGCGAATGCTTTCATGTGTTTTTTCGTGCATCATTAATGCACGTTTGCCTACAGCCAAAACTTCTTTTGGATTGTTCCTGTTGAGCGCAACAATGGATGGTTCATTTACCACTACTTCATCGTTATGTATAATCAGGGTATTTGCGGTGCCGAGGTCAATCGCAATTTCCTGTGTAAAAAAATTAAAAAGTCCCATTATATGTTTAGTTACTTTAAGTTATTGTAATGTTCGCAAAGGTGTACGAAATATTTGAATTTTCAAGGCTGTTCTGTAAGTGTTTTCAGAGGCTTTTACTAATGTGCACAAGGTGTGATTTTAGTAATCTTAAAAGTTCAATAATTAAAATTAAAAGTACACGTTCACTTCATCATGAAATTGTTTAAATTTTAAATTCATAGCCGATATCGGTTCTGAAATACATTCCTTCAAAATGAATACTACTTAAAACTTTTTTTGAAAGTTGCACTGCAGAGGCAATATCCTTGCCAAAAGAGCTTACTGTCAACACACGTCCGCCATTCGTTACAATATCTCCATCTATATTTTTAGTTCCGGCATGAAATACGAACGAATCTTTAAGTGTATCACTGACATTTATACTGATCGGTTTATTCTTTTCATATTCACCCGGATAACCTTTGCTAACAGCAACAATCGTGGCGCACGCACGTTCGTCGAAATATATAACATCATTTTTCAATGTATTATTATGTAAACTCAGAAATAATTCTACCAAATCGTTTTTTAAACGCGGAATTACCACTTCTGTTTCGGGATCACCCATGCGGCAATTGTATTCTATAACGAATGGTTCATCGTTTACCTTTATCAAACCAAAAAATATAAAACCGTTATAAACGATATTTTCTGCTTGCAAACCATTTATAGTTGGCTGAATAATTTGCGTATCGATTTTTTGCATGAACAAATCATCAACAAAAGGCAATGGACTTACGCAGCCCATGCCGCCAGTATTTAATCCTGTATCGCCCTCACCGATGCGTTTATAATCTTTTGCATGACCGATGATCTTATAATCTTTTGCATTCGTTAAAACAAAAACGCTGAGTTCAATTCCATCTAAAAACTCTTCTATTACTACCTTGTTTGATGCATTACCAAACTGATGATGAATGATCATCTCTTCAAAAGCGCTTAATGCTTCATCATGTGTTTGTGCAATGATAACCCCTTTACCGGCAGCCAACCCATCAGCTTTTAAAACAATCGGTAAACTATGTTGTTGAATGTATTTTTTCCCGTCCTCAAAATTTTCATTGGTAAATTCAGCATAAGTAGCGGTGGGAATATTATGACGCTGCATAAATTTTTTTGAGAATGCTTTGCTGCCTTCCAGTTGCGCACCGTTTGCAGATGGTCCAATTACAATTATATTCTTTGTTTCTTCATCATTCGTAAAAAAATCATATACACCTTTTACCAATGGTTCTTCAGGACCGACAACGATCATTTCAATATTATTTTGTAGCGAAAACTTTTTGATCGCTTCAAAATCGTTCACACCAATATTTATATTTTTTCCGGATTGTAAAGTGCCCGCATTACCAGGCGCAATAAATAAGTTTGTACAATGTTTACTTTGCGAAAGCTTCCAGGCAAGCGCATGTTCTCTGCCGCCACTGCCTAACAAAAGAATATTCATAATTAAAGCGGCGAAAGTAAACGGTTTTAGTTTAAAAATTTGTTCAATTTCCGCATCTTTATTTTCTTATGCCGAATGATTATTTCCAGTTCAAACAATTTTTAGTTAAGCAGGATAAATGTGCAATGAAAGTTTGCACCGATGCGTGTTTGTTTGGAAGCCTCCTCCCAACTTCCTCCGGTGGAATAGAACTTGAAAAACATGTTCTCGACATTGGAACTGGGACAGGATTATTAGCATTGATGTTTGCGCAAAAAAATGCCGACGTAATTATTGATTCAGTAGAGATTGATGAAAACGCAGCAGAGCAAGCAAAACAAAATTTTGAAAACTCACCATGGAAAGAGAGACTAAGAATTTATAACAAATCTATTCAGGAATTTGCAAAATCAACACCAAAGAAATATGATGTAATTATTTCTAATCCTCCATTTTTTGAAAACGACTTAAAAAGCGAAAACAAGAAACGCAATCTTGCTTTACACAGCGATGAACTTTCTTTAGCAGAATTAGTTTCTATTATTGAAAGACTATTAAAAAAGGATGGAAACTTTTTTTGTTTGCTGCCTTATCATCGCACAAAATTTTTTGAAGAATTATTATTTAAATATAAGCTGCATGTGAAAGAAAAAATTTTTATTAA
Source organism: Parafilimonas sp. (assembly GCA_035547495.1). GTDB lineage: Bacteria > Bacteroidota > Bacteroidia > Chitinophagales > Chitinophagaceae > Parafilimonas. The sequence continues at coordinate 2,361 of DASZUY010000367.1, forward strand.
ACAAACACCAAAATATAATTATTTCAGAACGATATTTTGGGTTGATAGGTTAGCAACGGCGCTTATTGAATCTGAAATAATAATTATGGATGAGCATAATGAATACACAAAAGGGTTTAGGGAGAAGTTGTGTGATTATTACTTACGATTATAAACAGAGGCTAAGGGTTGAAGTCCTTAATCTTAAATGACAGCTATTTAGTTATAACCTCAAAGATTTTCTGTAAGGAGAATACTTTAGATAAATAGATGTTTAAGTAATTGGGATTATGCTGATTCATTAAACCTCTGTATTCAGCACCTATCATAGCATTAATTGTTTTTTCCCGAATTCCAATTTCAGCACCATAATAGCCAACCCACAATTTTGTATCAAGATGAGCGCTCCCAACCATAAACTTCGCGCATAATTCTACAGAAGGGCTATTATGATAAAGAATGAATCCACCGCCATAATAATATTGATAGGTTACCGATTCATTATTTAAGGGATCGCTGATTGCTCTGTATTTTCTTAATCCTGGAGTGTCAATTTTAACGGCTCTTGCATTAACATAAGAATAAGATTGATTATAATCAGTTACAATTCGCAACAGATCTAGATGACCAAAAAAATACATACCAGTATTACTTTTGTCGTCATTGTTCGACCAGTTTTTTAACCTGAATATCGGTTCAAAATAAATTGACAATGTTTTAGTAGTATAACTGCGATTGATTTTTGGCGAATCAACCTGTGTTATTAAAACAGAATCGCCAGTGTAACTTATAGAAGGCAACCTGTATGAAATTCCGGAGCTGCCTAATCTTATATTATTAATTGAATCGTTTAAGTTGCTGACAAGCGTATTTTCTCTAATACCTCCAATAAAGCCATTTGCTTTATTAAATGCTTGTGGCAAGAAAAATTGCAAATTAAAATAGAGGTTTTTCGCTTGTATGCCATCCGCAAAATCGAAGTTTGTTCCAACAATAAATCTGTAGTTGGAAACATCAGCTATAGGTTCATCTTTCTTATTTTTTATGGTGAGCCAGCATTTTGATACCGTCTTGTTTTTATCATCAAGTAAAAGATAAATTAATTGCTTATTAAAATTTTCTTCTTTTGAATTTTTAATTGTTATATGATAAATGTGTTCAGTTTTTTTTGAATCAAAAGTGAAAGACCCTGCATTGTCAGTAGCATTTACCGAGTCCGAAGGAAATTCACTGTCTGGCGACATTTTTACAGCATAGGCTATATCGCCATTTCCTGTTCCAGAAAATTTGAATGCATATTCTCGTGGTGTGCTTGCGTCTACATAAATAGTATCGTTTATTTTTTCGAATGTAGGTGTTTGTGCTTTTAAAAGGAAAGTAATTAAGATTATCTGTATTAATAGTAGTATTCTTTTCATAAACTAATTTTTCTGTTTGAAAAAGTCAAAACTAAAAGCACGCAAACGGCTGCACAATGGGAAGGTGTTCAAAAACAAACGGGAAATTTCCCGCTAAGAAATGTGCAAAACACTATTTGAAAGTGATGACTAAAATTTGAAAATTGTGGAGTAGTAGAACATGTAAGAACTTTAAATTCTATTAATATATAAATAATCGTTATGAAACCGAAACTTTTATCGTTAACTCTCACGTTTTTGTGCCTTCAGTTACAAACAAAAATGTATGCACAATGTCCATCGCTAAACCAACCAATTTCATGTATAAACGCTACCACTGCATTAAATCGGATAAACGCATTTCAAAGGTTTGAAAAAACTATTTTACAAAGTAACGGCATTACTGTAACAGACTTTGCGATTAGTTCCATTGCACAACTTGAAACTATTTTGCAAAATTTCGCATCGGATGCCACCGCCTATGATGGAATAAGAATATATTTCGCTGTAAGTGGACCTATTTCTGAAGCAGGTTTTGACGCCAACACGTTATATCTTATATTGGTTCCAACTTTAAAGACTTCCATTGTAGATGCAAATGGGGACACAGTAAGTGATGATGATGAAAACGATGCTTTTGTTATTACTAACGGAAATATAATTCAAAAAAGTTTTTGTACCGATTTATTTCTTAGAGAATGGATAAACAGGTATATATATCTGATTGCGCCAAAAATTGAGCAAG